>CATWKM010000018.1:0-36809 GCA_958351385.1 uncultured Collinsella sp.
TCACATACATCTTTATAAGCAGCGATAAAGGTCAGGATCTCTTCCTGCACTTTAATCGTGTCAATCTTGTTGATGACCAGGATCACAGGTGTGCAAGCAAAATTGACCCGTCGAAAGGACCGTTATGGATACCAAGCAGCAACTCGTCAATGCCCTCGCAGGCCTGGGCTCAACCATTACCGAAGCCATGGATGTCATCGAAGGCTTTGTCCCCTGCGGACATCCCGCTCTCACGGTATCGAACGCACTCGTCGCGCTGGACGCTGACGATGATGCAGCTCTCGCTCAGCAGCTTGAGACCGTCGAGGGCTTTATCGACCACGTGAGTGAGAACCGCGGCGTGGCCGCCTACCACGGCATCGAGGTCGAGCTCGCGGGTCCCAAAGCCGATCTGCTCGCAGCAATCCGTGAGGTAGGCGCCCTTATGCAGACCGCAGGCGTCAAGAACACCCAGGTCAACGAGTGGGTCTATCGCAGTCTGGCGGCACTCGACAGCTCCGACGAAAAGGCAGCCGAGCAGCTCGCAGAAAGTCCCGCCATTAAGGCCGCGCTTTTGTAAATAGCAGACGCGGGCCCCTTGGCGCATCGTCGTCCAAGGGGCCCGCGAACAGCTCGCGTCAACCGATAGCCGTGCCGCCGCGTTTGGCCAAAGCAAGAATCGGCATCATTTGACGAGGTGTCTTTGCTGCAAGATTGGCATGTTCGAGCAGTTTTCGATCGTTGGTCACCAAGTAATCAACCTGGGCGCGTTTGCATGCGGCGAGTACCAAGTTGTCCTCGTAATCGCGATGGAGCGCTAAGTATTTGTCGGCCAGCCAAAGGTCCGACGCATCTGCACCCACGGCCGTGGCGTTTTCGGTCATGTTCCGAACAAACGCCAGCGCCGCATCGCCAATCGCGCGGGCAGAAGCCTCGCCGAGCGCTCCCCCACTGGCAAGAACGCTACGCTTCAGCTCGTGTTGGACAACGTACAGCACGTCCTTGGCGATATGCACCGGAAAGAACATCAATGCCCCTGCCTCCGCCGCCTGCCCAATAAACGCACGCGCGGCAATCGACTCGGCATGGTCGGCGCAAAACGAATCAACCCATACGTTGGCGTCCACCATGATCTTGAGAGGCGCCCCGCTCACAGGATCATCCCCTTTTGGCGATAGTGCTCGTCCATGGCTTCGGAATAGATTGTTTCCCAACCGCGATCGTCGGATACGGGCGACGTAGCGATGCCCAGGTCCGCGTAAAGCTGATCTGCCGCCGCCCATGATGCGGCGAACGGAGTATCGGGCGCGACGGTCTGCCGCCGGTCGTCGACGGCCGCAAGCACTTCCTCGCACTGCCCGCCACCCTGCGCGACCTTGGCCACCACCTTTTTGATGAGCTCGGGCAGTGACCTGCCCGAAAGCTGCAGCGCTTCCTCGGCACGGTTCTTGACCCGGCGATCCACGCGAACGTTCACCTGTGCCATGCCGCTAACAGCACCCACGTTGACCCGCTCCCTTCAATTGCTAGCCCTGCTAGCACCACTATATAAAGAAGCTAGCAAATGGTCAAATGCAAAAGGCCTGCGCCCGGACGACACCGATGCCGTCTGGGCGCAGGCCAGATAACGTGGGTGAACACGTCTGTTAACGCAGATATGCCTTGGCGTTGCCCAGGCTGTAGGCGATCGTTGAGCCGTTGTGCAGCAGTGACGACGTCTGCGGAGTGATCATGCCGGTAATACCCAGCGCCAAGAGCGCAGAGTTGGTGAGCATCACCTTAGAGTAAGAGCTCGTCAGACGATCAATGAGGCCCTGGCTCATGCGGCGCAGGCGCACGATCGCGGCCAGATCTGTATCGGTCAGGATGATATCGGCGACCTCCTTGGCGATGTCGCTTCCGCCACCCATCGCCAAGCCCACGTCGGCCAAACCGAGCGCCGGCGAATCGTTGACGCCGTCGCCCACCATGGCAACATGGCGCCCCTCGCTCTTAATGCGCTCCACATAGGCGTACTTGTCCTCGGGCAGCAGCTCGGCCTTAAACTCGTCAACGCCCGCCTCGCGCGCAATGCGCTCGGCCGTGCGCTCCGAATCGCCCGTGAGCATAACGACATGCTTGACGCCCAGCGCATGCAAGTCGGCGATGGCCTCACGGACCCCGGGCTTGAGCGGATCCTCGATGCCGAGCACGCCGACGACCTTTCCATCGACCGCCAGATACAGCGGCGACAGGCCCTGCATCTGGGACTCGATTTGCTCCTTAATGTCGGACTCGAGCTGCGCGCCCTCATCCTCGAATACAAAGTGCGCGGAACCGATGATGGCGCGACGCCCCTCAATGGACGAAGCGATGCCGTGCGCCACGATGTACTCGACGGCGGCATGGCGCTCGCGGTGCTCGAGCCCGCGCTCGCGGGCGGCGTTGACCACGGCACGCGCCACCGGATGCGGAAAATGCTCCTCCAAGCAAGCGGAAAGGCGCAGGACCTCGTCCTCGCTCCAGCCATCGGTGGTGAGCACGCAGGCAAGACGCGGCTGTGCCTCGGTAAGCGTGCCAGTCTTATCAAACACAATGGTGTCGGCCTTGGCAAACGACTCAAAGTACTTCGCGCCCTTGACCATGACGCCCATCTTGGCAGCATCGCTCATAGCGGTCATGACGGCAACGGAACCCGTGAGCTTGAGTGCACACGAGTAGTCGACCATCAGCGCCGCCGAGGTCTTGATAAGGCTGCGCGTGGTGAGCGCAACCAGGCCCGCGAGCAGGAAGTTCCACGGGACGATCTTGTTGGCAAGGTCCTCCATATGCGACTGGCCCTCGGACTTGAGCGAGTCGGCCGTCTGCACGAGCGAGACAATTGAGCGCAGTTTGGTTTGCGCCGTATTGGCGCGCACACGCACCAAGATGCTGCCGTCCTCCACGACGGTGCCGGCGAACACGTCGTCGCCCACGCTGCGTTCGACGGCCAGCGGCTCGCCGGTCAGGGTCGCCTGGTTGACCATAGCGCTCCCCTGCTCGACAACACCGTCGATGCAGATGGACATGCCGGTACGCACGGCGACCAGATCGCCGGGCTCAAGCTCGGTGGCGGCAACGCTTACCTCGGTGTCGCCGACGACCTTTTGCGCCTTGTCGGGCACATCGAGCAGCGAGTTGATGAGCTCGTTTTCGCTCATGGCGCGGGTGTAGTCCTCGAGCAGCTCGCCCACGTTGAGCAGGAACATCGTCTGGCCCGCGGTGTCGACATCACGCTTGACGAACGAAATGCCGATGGCCGAAGCGTCGAGCACGGGAACGGTCAGGCGCGGCTGCGCGAGCTCACGGAGGGCGGCGCGCAAAAATGCCATGTAACCGGCCACGACAAACACCGCACGCAGAGGCGTCGGCAAGAACCAGCGACGTGCGTAATGGGCACCGATAAGTGTGGCAAGATCCATGACGAGCTTGTGCTTGCGTGGCTCAAGCTGCATCACGTAGCCTGTCTTTGCGTCGGCAATGGCCTGAGCGTCGAGCGCACCGACGGCGGCCAGCACGGCATCGCGGCGCGACTCGTCGTATTCGAGTGCCATCTGGCCGATGCGGCCGTAGACGCGCACCTTGTGCACGCCGTCGATGTCGCCGCCAAGCTTAAGAAGTGCATCGAGATCGCTCTCTGGCACAGGACCCGCCAATTGAAGACGGGTCCTGCCGGGGATCTCGCTAATAATCGAGAATCTCATAGTTTGTGCCTGGGAGCGTTACTCGGCTGCCTCGTCAGCAGCGGCCTCGCTCTGGGTGATGTAAGCAGCCTCGGCAACCATGTCGTCGACATTAGCCTTGGCCTGCTCGACCATGTCCTGGTAGCCGTTCTTGATGCGCATACCGCACGCAATACCCTGCACGCAGGCATTCTTGACCGGAGCGCTGGTAAGCAGCTTGATGCCGGCCGTGCCAAGCAGAAAACCGCCACCGACAAGCAGGGTATTGAACGTCGACTTCTTCATGTTGCTTCTCCCTTTTGCCGCATTGGACGCGGCATGGTGCTTCAGCACCCGAGTAAACAAGTTTGCTCGAGCACGCTTTTGAAATATCTCAATTTTATCTAACTATCTAGGTCAGCCATGGCTAACCTTTTGAAAATTAACGATGCGGAGTAACCGATTGTCAATGTGACAAAGGGACTGTTCCTTTGCCCCTTCTTACAGCTGCCAGGCAGCCGCTTCCTTTTGCAGCGCAACCATGCGGGCGAATTCTCCACCTGCCGCCTTGAGCTGCGCCGGAGTGCCCTGCTCGGCAACCACGCCGTCCTTGAGTACAACGATCTTATCGGCATTTTCTACCGTGCGCATACGGTGGGCGATCACGATAACTGTCTTTCCTGCGAGCAGGCGGGAGAGCGCCTGCTGCACCACGGTCTCGTTCTCCACATCCAAACTCGCCGTCGCCTCGTCCAACAGCACGATAGGCGCGTCTTTGAGCAGCGCACGGGCGATAGAGATGCGCTGGCGCTCACCGCCGGACAGCTTGGAGCCGTTCTCGCCGATCATGGTGTTGTAGCCCTGCGGCATGCGGCTCACAAACTCGTCGCAGTTGGCGGCACGCGCAGCCGCAAGCACTTGCTCATCGGTGGCGCCACGACGCCCGAGGCGGATGTTTCCCATCACCGTGTCGTCAAAGAGCAGCACGTCTTGGAAGACAATGGCGTAGTCGCGCAGCAGCACCTCGGGATCCACGCTCGTAACATCCACGCCGCCCACGGTGACCGTGCCCGCGGTGGCATCCCAAAAGCGCGCGGCCAGGCGGCTCACCGTAGACTTACCGGAGCCCGAAGGACCGACCAGTGCCGTGACCTCGCCTTCCTTGGCGGTAAAGCTCACATCGGTAAGAACTTTCTCGCCGGCGCGGCCGTCCTCGCCCGCACCATAGCCAAATGCCACGTGATCGAACACCACATCGTGGCCTACGGGCTCAAACTGCTCGCTGCCCCGCGCCACGGGCTCTTCCATGATGGAACGCATGCGCTTGGCCGACGACTCGGCGGCAAACAGCTCGGACATCAGCATCAGCGCCTGATCAAAGGGCGCATAGATGCGGCTCACCATAAGCAGGAAGGCAAACATCATCAAAAAGTCGACCTGGCCGGAGGCGACCATCGCAGCGCCCGTGACCAACGTGGTGGCAATCCCCAGGCGCAGGATGGCAAAGGCGGAGTTGACCAAAAGCCCATTGGCGAGCTCGCCCTTGGTGGTCTCGCGCTCCTCGGCATCGATCACGGCGTTGAGCCCCTCAAGATAATGGGCCTCCTGGTTGGTGGCGCGGATCTCGCGCACGCAGTCGAGCGTCTCCTGGATCGCCTCGGTAACCTTGACCTTCTCGGCACGCACATGGTCGAACACCGGGGTCATGGGGCCGCGTGTCAGATACAGCACGGCAAAGGCCACGGGCACGCTCCAAAACGCCGCGATCGCCAGCTGCCAGCAAAAGAACAGCGACGCCACGAACACAATGGCGCTTGCGATGATGGCACCCCAAAGCTCTCCCAGCACGTGGCTGTAGGCGTGCTCCATGGCCTGGACGTCGCCCATGATGGTCTCGGTTAAATCGGCCAGATCACGACGGCCAAAAAACGACAGCGGCAGCTTGCGCAAGCGCTCGGCAATCTCCATACGCTGCTTGCCGCACTCCTCGTAAAAGATGCAGTAGGTGTAGTAATACTGCTGCCAGTTAGAGGCAAAGAGCAACACGAAAAAGACCAGGAGGCCGCCCACAATCGGCAGGGCATCCGGCAGGTCGGCACCGGTGGCGAAATGTTCGACAAAACCGGCCATGACCAGGAACAATAAGCCCATGCCGGCCATGGTAATGAGATTGGTGAGCGCGGTCCAGAAAATGCCGCGTTTTACGCCGGCGACGCCTTTATCGGATAGGAAATACTTCTTTTGGAATGAGGCGAACATTTAGGCCTCGCCTCCCTTCGTGACGGCGGCATCCGCGGCAGCAGTGATCTTCCAGCTCGCGGCCTGTTCGTATTCGGCCCACATCTTGGCATACAGACCCTCTTGGGACAGCAACTCGGCATGGGTGCCGGCCTCCTGCACGCTACCTTGATTGAGCACCACGATCTTGTCGGCCCCCACTACAGTCGAGAGTCGGTGCGCAATCATAATGACCGTGCGACCCGCCGCCAGCTTGCTAAAGGCGCGCTGGATGAGCGCCTCGTTCTCGGGGTCGGCAAACGCCGTGGCCTCATCGAGCACCACGATAGGCGCGTCTTTAAGGATCGCGCGGGCGAGTGCCACGCGCTGGACCTCGCCGCCCGAAAGATATGCTCCACCGGCACCGAGCATGGTGTTAATACCCTGCGGGAGCTTGGCCACAATGTCGTCGCACTGAGCTGCGGAGAGGGCCGCACGCACTTCGTCGTCAGTGGCCGTGGGCTTGGAGGCACGCACGTTATCGGCAAGTGTTTGCCGGAACAGCTGGTTGGTCTGGAACACGAAGGCGACCTGGTCCATAAGCTCGTGCGGATCCATATCGCGAACGTCAACACCACCTACGAGCACTCGACCCGAGGAAACATCCCAAAAACGCGGGATCAGGCTTGCGCAGGTTGACTTACCGCCACCCGAAGGACCCACCAGGGCGAGGGTGCTACCAGCGGGAACGCTGAAACTCACATGGCTAACGGCAGGTGCTTCGGCACCCTCGTACGTAAAGCTCACGTCCTCAAAGCGCACATCGCTGCCAACAGGACGCTTAGGCTGAGCGGGCACCGGGAGCTGCTCGGACTCCATGATGCTTCGGATACGCGCCAGCGAATCGGCACTCATTTGAGACGCCTCGCCCACAAACATAAGCTTGGTCATGGCCGTGGGCACCACGGCCGAAAAAATCGCGTAGAAGGTGAAGTTGGCCAAAAAGTGCGCAAAATCCGTCTCGCCCGGAGCTAGCAGCAACGCCACCGGCAAAAAGAATGCCACGAGGCCGTTGAGCGCGGTAAGGTTGAGTACCTGCGGACCTCGGCAAAACGTGCCCGCATAGCTTTGTGCCATGTCGGCGTATTCGGCGATCGCGTCGTGGAACGCCTTAAAGGAATAGACCGTCTGCTGAAACACCTTGACCACGGGAATGCCGCGTACGTATTCGGTACCGGTCTTGTTCATCTTGACCAGCGCGCCCATGTAGGCCTTCATGAACTCGGCGCCCTTGCCGCTCATCATGGTGGCCATGGCGCCAAGCGAAACGACGACCGAGATAAGGCATGCCACGCCCAAGCGCCAATCGAGGGCGAAAAGCAGCACGAGCAGGCCTGCGACCATGGCGGTGGCGCCGGCGATATCGGGCAGCATGTGCGCGAGCAGTGCCTCGGTTGAGGCGGCGCATCCGTCTACGATACGGCGCAGCTCACCGGTGGCGTGCGTGTCAAAGTAGCCGAGCGGCAGCTTAAGCAGATGCTCGCTCGTAGCCTTGCGGATATTGGACGCGCAACGAAACGCGGATAGGTGTGTGCACATGAGCCCCACGAAATAAATCACGATGCTTGCCAGCGCAAACCCCACGGCCCACCAGCCATACGTCGCGATGTCCCAGGCTTCGCTCCAGTTAGGTGCCACGGCGATCAGATCGCGCGCGACAAGCCAAATGCACACGTACGGGCCAAAGCTCAGCAGCTGCGAGAGCGCCGAGAGGGCCATGCCCAAATATGTTAGGAATTTACGGTCGCCGGCATATGCAAGCAGCTCGCCGATACCGCCGCCTTCCTTTTTTGATCCCTTTGCCATGAGATTCCTTTCTAACGGCTTGAGAGTTAACCGTTAGAAGCTTATCATCGATATGTTAGCCAAGGCACACAATCGAGCCAGGCGTGGACGTTTCTGCAAAGGAAAGGGACGCTTTTGAAAATGCGGTGGGCAGCGACCGACATAACCGGGCTCTATGCACCACAGTTTGAGCAGTTTGGCCTGGAGCTTACCGGCAAGGGCGCCGCCTTTACCGGCGAGGTGGCAAACGACCGGGCGCACGGCCGCGCATGGATCATGCCTCTCTCCCCCGCCTGCATCGTTATGGAGCATTTCATTACCCCGACGCACGATATGCACCTGGCCGAATACACACCCGAGCCGTACGCCTGCGTGAGCGAGGTCAGCGCGCCCACACTTATATGCATGCCCGAGGCTGGCATAACGCCTGCGAACCTTAAACCCTTGCATGGACCGTGGCCGAGCAGCGCGGTGTGCAGCTTTATCCAAGATAGCTGCGGCGAGGAACTAAGTCCGCTGTTTGCAGGGCAGCTTTATCACTCGCGCTCGGTGCTCTTTTTGCCTGGATATTTTGACGAACTGGAGCACCGCTATCCCACCGAGTTCGCAGGGGTCTTTGAGGCGTTTGCCGAGCCATGGCACGAGGAAGCGACGTCCGCCATCTGCCACACGTTGCGCAGGATTAACGAGGACCGCGCCCGCACCGTAGGCGGACACGTCTATATGCAAGGCATCGTGGAGACCATGGTCGCGGAGCTCGCCTGTTCGCGCGCGGCCCATAAGCAGGCGCAGCAGGCGGCAGACACACGTGTCAGCATAACCATTGCCGAAGAAGCAACGGCAATGATTGAGCGCGCGCTCGACAAAGGCAGGCGTGTGGGTATCAACGAGGTGGCCGAGAGGCTCTACACAAGCCGCTCCAAACTATGCGCCACCTTTAAGGCCCAAACTGGCGAGTCCCTGGGCGCCTACATTCGCAGACGCCGTATGGAGCGAGCACAGGACCTTTTGGCCGATAGCGCGCTCACGATAGCGCAGGTGGCAGAGCGTCTAGGCTACCCTCAGCAGGCCGCCTTTGCCCAAGCCTTCAAGCAACACACCGGCACCACCCCCACCGCCTGGCGTTCCCAACATATATAAAGAATGAAGGCGCCAACGGCGCCCTCATTCACCAAATTCAATCCAGCGCGCCTGACCCGAACGGCTGTGTCGTCGCGGAACCCGGGAGCCCCGGCAGGGCGGGTGCTTGCTCAAAATGAGTTCCGCACGCAAAGAAGGCCACTTAATGTGGCCTTCGTCTTGCGCAGGACTGTTTGAAATTTTGAGGAAGCACCCGCCCTGCCGGGGCTCCCGGGTTCCCGTTTACGAGAGCGACGTTCTCAGCAACTCGTTGAAGAGCTTGGGGTTGCCCTTACCGCGGCTCGCCTTCATGCACTGGCCCACCAAAAAGCCGATGACCTTCTGGTTGCCGTCACGATACTGCTGCGCCTGATCGGCACAGTTTGCCAGCACCTCGTCCACGATCGGCTGCAGCGCGCCGGCATCGCTCACCTGACGCATACCGCGCTCGTCGACGATCTTGTTGGGGTCGTCGCCGGTCTGGGCCATGGCCTCAAAGACCTCGTGCGCTTGGTTGGAGCTGATGGCATCGGTCGCCAGCAGCTTGGCAAGGGCTGCCACCTGAGCCGGCGCGATGCCGGACTCGGCGAGCGACACACCCGCGCCCTTAAGGTAGGCGATCATCTCGTTGACCAGCAAGTTTGCGACCGTCTGGGCCTCCTTGCCAGCCATACCGGCAGCGGCGGCCTCAAAGAAGTCGGCAAACTCGGGGTCGCCGGCAATCTGCTCGGCGTCGGCCGTCTTAATGCCAAAGTCAGCCTCAAAACGGGCGCGCTTGGCATCGGGCAGCTCGGGAATCTCGCAACGGCAGCGGTCGATGAACTCGTCATCCAGATCGAACGGCGCCAGGTCGGGATCGGGGAACAGACGATAGTCGTCGGCCGTCTCCTTCACACGCATGACCACGGTGCGCTTGCGGCTGGGCTCCCAGTGGCGGGTCTCCTGGTAGATGATGCCGCCCTCCTCGAGCACCTCGGCCTGACGGCAGATCTCGTAGGCAAGGCCGTCGTGCAGGCTCTTAAACGAGTTGAGGTTCTTGAGCTCGGTCTTGGTGCCCAGCTTGGTCTCGCCGCGGCGACGCAGCGACACGTTGCCGTCGCAGCGCATGGAGCCCTTCTCCATGGAGCAGTCCGAAATGCCCAGCGTCACAAAGATGCGACGGAGCTTCTCCATAAACAGGCGAGCCTCCTCGGGTGTGCGCAGATCGGGCTCAGTCACGAGCTCAATCAAAGGCGTACCGCAGCGATTGTAGTCAACGAGCGACTCGGCCGCGGCGGTAATGCGGCCCTCGGCACCGCCCACGTGCACCATCTTGGCGGCGTCCTCCTCCATGTGGATGCGCAGGATGCGGATAGGCACCGTGTAGGAACCGTCCTCGCGGCGCTCAGGCATCTGCAGGTTAGATGCATCGTAGCTGGCCAGATGGCCGGCGCGCTGGTTGCCCTCGCGCATCGTGGAGGACATGGACGTAGACAGACCCTCGGCATTGGCTGAGGCGCTCGCCAGGCTCTGGGCCTCTGCCTCGCCAAACGCGCAGTCGGGGCGCTCGGCGGCACCGCGACCGGTCACGTCCAGGTCCAGGTGACCGTACATGGCAAAGGCGACCGGACCCTGCGTGGTCTGGAAGTTCTTGGCCATATCGGGATAGAAGTAGTGCTTGCGGTAGAACATCGAGTGGCGCTGGATCTCGCAGTTGGTGGCGAGACCGGCCTTGACGATGCTCTCGATGGCGCGCTTATTGGGCACCGGCAGGGCGCCGGGCAGGCCCAGACACACCGGACACACGTTGGCGTTGGGCTCGTCATCGTGGCTAAGCCTGCAGTTGCAGAACATCTTGGTATCGAGTGCGGTGAGCTCGGTATGGATCTCCAGGCCGATCACGGCCTCCCAATCCTGCAGGACCTCGGAAAGCTCCTTCATTACAGCTCGCCTCCCTTCCCGGCAAAATCGGGCGCGACGGAAAGCACGGGCGCACCCGTGGCGGCATCGGCAAAGCCGCGCTCCAGGGCGCGGGCAAACGTGAGCAGCTGACGGTCCTTAAACGCCGGACCCACCAGCTGGGCAGAAACGGGCAGCTGAGTATCCTCGCCCAGGCCCAGCGGCACCGAGATACCGCCGTTGCCGCAAATGTTGAGCGAAATGGTGTACAGGTCGGAGAGGTACATCTGCGTGGGGTCGCTGAGCTCGCCAAACTTAAAGGCCGTACGCGGCGAGGCGGGCATGAGGATGGTGTCCACCTTGGCATACGCGGCGTCGTAGTCCTGCGTGATGAGTGTGCGGGCCTTTTGCGCAGCGTAGTAGTACTTGTCGTACACACCCGAGCTCAGCAGGTAGGCACCGAGCATCTGACGGCGCTTGGCCTCGGCGCCAAAGCCGTGGGCGCGGCTGAGCGAGCTCTGGTCGGACAGGTTGGCGCAGCCCTCCTCCTGATAGCCGTAGCGAATGCCGTCGAAGCGAGCCAAGTTGGAGAACGCCTCGGCCGGGCCGATGACGTAGTAGGCGGCGATGGCGGCGTCCAGATGCGGCAGGTCGACCTCGACCAACTCGGCACCCTGGTTCTGCAGCTCCTGGGCGGCGCGCTGAACAGCGGCCTTGACCTCGGGCGTCAGGCCCTCGGCCTCCATAAACGCGGGGATGATGCCCACGCGCTTGCCCTCGATGCTGTCGTTGAGATGCTCGGTAAAGTCGACGGCGCAATCCTGGCTGGTGCAGTCGTACGGATCGTGGCCCGCGCCGGTAAGCGCGTTCATGGCCAGCGCGACGTCCTCGACCGTGCGGCCAAAGGGACCCACCTGGTCGAGCGACGAGCCAAAGGCGACCACGCCGTAACGGCTCACGGCGCCATACGTGGGCTTAAAGCCCACCACGCCGCACAGCGACGCCGGCTGGCGAATGGAGCCGCCGGTATCCGAGCCCAGCGAGAGCGCGACCTCGCCCGCGGCGACGGCAGCAGCAGAGCCGCCCGAAGAGCCGCCGGGCACGCGCTCGGTATCCCAGGGATTGTTGGTACGGTGGAACGCCGAGCTCTCGGTAGAGCTACCAAAGGCAAACTCGTCCATGTTGGCCTTGCCCATGGGCAGGCAGCCGGCATCGAGCATGCGCTGGACGCAGGTGGCGGTGTAGACGCTCTGGTAGTCCTCGAGCATGCGGGAAGCACAGGTGGTGCGCGTGCCCACGAGGTTCATGTTGTCCTTGATGGCCAGCGGCACGCCCGCGAGCGGGGGCAGCGGCTTGCCTGCGGCACGGTCGGCATCCACGTGCGCAGCGGCCTCGAGCGCAAGCTCGGGCGCCACCTGTAGGAATGCCTGGACCCCGCCCTCGCGCGCCTCGATGGCGGCAAGGGAGGCCTGGGCCACCTCGGTAGCGGTAAAGTCGCCGGCGGCAACGCCCGCGGCAATCTGGGCGGCGGTAAGGGAATCGAAGCTCTGCGCCATTACTCGCTCTCCCCCTCTCCCAAAATGGACGGCACGCGGAAGTAGCGGTCGCGCGCGCTGCCAGCGTTTTCGAGCGCGACGTCGAGCGGCAGGTCGCGCTCAGGCTCGCGCAGGTCATCGCCCATCACGTTGGACAGGCTTCCGATGGGATGGAACGTGGGCTCCACGTCGGGCAAGTCATATTGCAAGACGGGCTCGAGCATCTGGACGGCGTCGTTCATGTAGGACGTCATCTGGGCGAGCTCGTCATCGGTCAGTGCGATCTTTGCGTACTCGGCGATGCCGCGCACGTCTTTCTCGCTGAGTGCCATAGGCGCTCCCTTCCGCATAACAGATAAACCGCTCTAGTATACAAGGCAACGCCGCTTGGAGCAGGTGCTTTACCCAAATGCAGCGAAAACGTAACGAGGGAGGCGGTTGGCAGGCGGCGGGCTGGCGGTTCTGCAGCAAAACCGCACCGTCCATAGCGAAAACCGTCCCGCCCACAACGAAAAGCATCACAACATTCGACGCTTTTCGCCAAAATCGCGATTTTCATCGAATGTTGTGATGGTTTGGAAGCCCCCGACCACCACAAAGGTACCTGTCCCCATTGTGGTGGTTCTGAACGATGTCTTATGCCGAGGCCTTGGCCTTGCGGCGCTTGCGAACCGCGTGGATCACGATGTCCAGCAGCAACAGCACAATGGCCACGACCACGATAAGCACGGCGAACTCGCGCTTGCCCCAGTGGCGGCCGGTCAGCGACTTTTGCTTGTCAACGTCCTTTTTGTTGTACTTGGTGCGCACGCAATGCACCAGCAGGCGGTGGTCGTTCACGCCGTAGGGCGTGCAGGTGACGAGCGTCACCTTGTCGGCGCCGGGCTCGATGGTCAGCGACTCCATCTCCTCGGGCAGTACGACCTCGGAATCCACCATCTTGTAGGCGAGCGTCTTGTTCATGGTGTGCAGCAGCACCAGGTCGCCGGGCTCCAGCGAATGGATGTCGTCAAACATGCTCAGGTTGCGCATGCCCGAGTGCGCGGTGAGCACGCAATGCGTCGAGGTGCCGCCCACCGGCAGGCTCGTGCCCTCCAGGTGGCCGACGCCCGCCATAAGGACTTCCTCGCTCGTGCCGTGGTAGATGGGCATGCTCACGTCGATGGAGGGGATCTCGACCCAGCTCATCATGGGGTCGCGGTCGAAGATGAGCTGCTGAGCGTAGGGCTCGATCTGGTCGGCGGGAAGCTCGGTGGCCTCGCCCGCCAGCTGCTCGTTATAGGAGCGCGCCTGGAGCAGGATGCGCTCGCGCTCCTCGGCAGATAGCGCGTCCACGGTGCTGGACACGGTGCTGATCTGGTTGAACACGCCCGAGGCCTCGAGCCGGTCCAAGATCCACGGCCAGGTCATAAGGCCCACGCCAATAAGGATGATGACGATGGTGATGAGCCGGTCAGCCCAGCGCGGCAGTCGCTTGCGGCGGCGCTTGGGCTTTGGTTGAGGTTTGGGCTGAGGGCTTGAGCCGCCGTTGACCGCGGCGTTATTGCTCTTCATATGTTTGGCGCCCTGCACCATCGCCGGTCACTCCTCTACAGCTCAGGTTGTCTAAACAAATAATAGCCGATTAGCGAGCTCATGCGCCGGACAACGCAGCTAGGACCGAAACGCCGCCTACGGTCCGAATTCTTGGAGATCTTCTACAGCGCTTCTTGCCATGGATATTCCTTTCCAAACATGCGATCGACTTCGAGCTGAATTCGCTCATCGTCGATTGCCGCCAAAGATAGCGCAAGCGAAATGTCGTCGACACGGGAGGAGCCGGCAAACACAGGCGCATAGCGCCACACTTGGATCATCGCCGTTTCGTTATCCGGCAACTCCCCGTCTGCGACTTCGAGGTCGCTCAGTTGACGCCATGCACTTCTTAAGACGGCCTTTTGTTCCATGCCCGGCGCAGCGAGCATCGAACGCGCGGCGAGCGCCGTCTCCCCGGCGTCAACAAGATAGTCGATCTGCGGCGTCTTCCTTGCAAAAAAGACCTTCGAGACAGGCGAGGAGAGCTCTGCCATGTGTTCGCTGAGCAGAAGGTCAACGGCAACAGGGAACACGACGACATGTCGCTCGCGACGCTCGCGCCTCGCGAGTCCCCTGTCGACAAGCTCGGTTATGGCCTCACTCGCACGGCTTGCCGAGATCCCAAGCGCACGACAAAGGTCATAGGGACGATATGGCTCCTGGGCTGCTCCCCAGATTGCGGCAGCCTGCGCGTTGGGTGACATCTTGGTCGCGTGATTGCGAAACCGGACACTGCCCCTCTCCGTGCAGGCCGTGCCCATAAATGGAAGAAAAGCCTGTCTGCCGGGGCAAACAAACGGAATCCCTTGTGCGACCAATGCTTTGCGTTGACGTGCATCGGCATCAGGAAACGAAACGACAACGGGAGTCTCCGCGCGCAAGGCTAGCTGACTATAGACTCTCTTAGCCTCGGGAAGCCCGACGCCAGTAGGCAAACTTGCAAGCAAAAACGAAAAACCGTTTGCGTCAACAGCGCGGACCTCAATCGCCCGCAGATGCAGCGGCAAGCATGCGGATCCAGGCCAAGTTTTGGTCTTGGCGGAAAGGCCTAGTGCTTCTTGTAAGTAGATTAGTGCTTCGTTCATTTCCATTGTTTTCGTTCGATTCCAGTTTGTATTGGAATTATACATAATTTTCGGAATTAAGGAGATACCGTTCGTGCCTAAGCCTACATTTGGGTTTTCAAAATGTCCCGAATCGGCGGGGCGATTCGGGATACAATTGCTACAGGAAACGACGCACCCCGCGTAAGTACTTAGGAGCGCGGGCGACCAGTTTCCGACGTTGTTAAATGCCCGGGCTCCGAACCCCGGGCATTCTTATTTGCGCTTGTTGCGGCGCAAATGCCTTCTACCGTCCGCACCGCGCGTGCGCCTACGGACCTTAAACCGAACCTCATACGAGTCAAGAAACGCGATGACGAACGTACCCGCATCGGACGGTGGAGGCTGGCTGCGTTATCCCAAAAAACGGGGCAGACTCCAGTGCGGAGTCTGCCCCGTAAAGATAATGGCAAAGCAAGAACGTCAATGGACGAGAAAAGTGTCCGCAAGTCTCATGGCCATCACATCCCACCTGCCAAAGGGATGGGTGAGCGAGCGTTACTCCTGCTCGGACTCCTCAGCCTGCTTACGGCTGCGGATGAGGTGTGCCACGCCGATGCACAGTACCGCGCCACCAGCAATCCAAGTGAAGGTCACGCCGTTAAGGCCGGTCAGCGGGAGGCCGGAGACCTTCTTGTCAACAATGGTGAAGCTGAGTTTGCCGGTAGACGCGGTAGCCGAATTGTCCTTCACAACATCATTTCCTGCGGTGATTGCAGATTCCGTGCTAGGGGTTACATCGGTGCCAGTCTGATTAATATCGCGCTTGATGGTGAACGTCACACCGTTTGCTGCGGAGTTATTGTAACCAGGGGCGGGCGTAACCTCTTTAAGGATGTAGGTGCCCTCGTCGAGGCCGACAACGTTAATCTTGCCCTGGCTGTCGGTTTTCAGCATAGCTTTTTCTTTTTCGGTCGTCTTGACACCATTTGCCATGATGAAGTTGCCGTCATCGCCCTGCTCCTGCAGCGTGAATTCAACGCCCTCGAGCCCCTTGTCTTCATCATCGGAACCGACCTTGGTGACGTCGATGCCGTAGGTGTAGTCGTAGGCGGGGTGCTCGACCGTGGTACCAGTACCATCAGTAGTGTGCGGGTTGTTAGAATAAGTCAGCTTAACGGTATTTTTCTGGGCTTTACCAACCAAACCATTGAACTCAGTTTTGATCGTACCGTTTTCAAAGATCTTGGTAGAGTCGAGCTTGGCCTTGTACTCGACAGTCACCTTCGAGTCGCCGTTCAGCGCAATGGCAGCCTTGCCCTCAGCCCCGCATTTCTTGAGATCGGGGAAGTCGACAGTAAGCGTATTATCCTCGTACTTGGCGTTATAGCCGGACGCGACCACGGTATCGCCGATCATGACCTTAACATCGGGCGTCGTACCGCCATCCTTGAACTTGGGCGTCATGGAATTGGGGAGTTTGTCCGTAAAGGTGTACTTGTAGGTGCCGTAACTGTTGATGTTGCCCGCGACGGTACCGATGAGCTGGTAGTCGACATATTGGTCCATCTGAGAGTCGGCAGCCATGTTGGGCTTCTCGAATGAACCGAATGTGCCATCCTTAGCGTCATCCTTGACGGCCTTGGTCACAGTGGGGACCTGCTTCTTGGGAGTTAAGTTCTCATCGGAGCCACCGACAACAGCGAAAATCGGCGAGGTGAAAGTATCCGTGTTGCCCGCGGTGGCATTTGCGGTTTCGCCGACACTCGCAGTCACAAAGAGCCAGTAGCCGGCATCCAGGCTGCTGAACTTGCCGTCGGTGCCTGTTCTCCAGCCATTCGTCCCTCCAGCGATTGTGGCTTTTTCCAGTGCCTTGGCAATCTTGTCGAGGGTCGTTCCGGCGTCAAGTTTAGTGCTCACGTCTGTACCAGACGTGTACTCAGCTTCGGTTTTCTTTTTAATCCATTCTGCCCACTCTTGAGCATCGTTGCCAGAGGGCTTTGTGGAATCGTCGTCGGTAAACGCCCCCGTCACAGCATCCTTAACTGAATCCGACGCCCACTCGATGTCAGAAACCGTCTTAGGCCCATTCCAGGTGCTATCCTTCTGATCCTGCGTAACCTTCGCCTTGAAAATCTGGATGCCCTTAAAAGTCGTATCCGTATAGGTCGAATCCTTAATCGTCACGTCGCCGCTCTGGGCCACCGTCGGCACGCCCTCAGCAAACGCCATGGTCACCGGGGCCATGACGCCGCCGAAGCTCAGCGCTGCTGTGAGGCCGGCGGTTACTGCCAGGCGTGCGATGTTCTTGCTCATGCTCATCTTCTTTTCCTCCGTTTTCCGTTTGATTCTCATTCGATCGGTCATCATCTGTCTGTGTCTTAGCATCTACTTCGCTACGTCTCGCCCCGCTCTCTGTGGGGCTGCCAGCTACTCTTTATGGCTGCCACCTCCCCGCTTGACCAGGAGCGCGACCACGATGAGCGCGGCTCCGGCGACCGCTGCGGCGGCCGCGGCGTACATTGCCATATCGCCAGTCGAGGGCATAAAGCCTCCGGTGGTAATGCTAGGGGGTGTGCCGGTGGGCGTGTTAATGAGCGACGCCTCCAGGCTGCCCGTCGACCCGTCCGCGCTGTCGGCGCGCAGGGGCGACTCGGCAGTGATGGTGAGCTTGGGCTTGGCGGCGGCCACCTGGTCGACGTCCAGACCCTCGGCCTTGACCGTCACGGAGCGCGTGCCCTCAAAGGCGGTGTAGCCCTTGGGCGCCTTGAGCTCGCGGACCTCCAGCTTGCCCGAGTCCACACCCGAGACGGTCACGCGGCCGTCCTCGCCCGTGGTGACGGTGGCCTTGCCCTCCGCATCCCACGTGCCGTCGGCCGCCAGTGTGCGGCCGCGGTCATCGGCGATGCTCAGGACCGCCCCGGCAAGCGGCTTGTCGCCGTCGCTGCCGCGCTTGGTGAGTGCGAGATCCCAGGTGTAGGCGCACGCGTCGTCGCTCGGCGTGCGGGTGAAGCCGGCATCGCCGGACTGGTCGGCAAAGGGAGAGCGCGGGTAGCGCAGGTAGACCTCGTTGGGGTTGCCCTTCGCGATGCCGTGGTTGCACGCGCTGTTGAGCGGCGCATTGTACACGGCGACCACGCGAGCGCCCGCGGCGAAGGCGTCGGCCCCGCCGAGCGCGGCGATCAGGTCGCCGGTGCGCACGGTGAAGGTCCCGTCCGCCGCCACCTTGGTGGCGCACTGGGCCGTGATGTCGGTCCAACCCTTCGCGGGGACGGTGCCGGCGCGGCCGTCCTTGCCGGTCTGGACGGCGTCAAAGCCGCAGTCCGCGCCCGCCGCCACGTACACGCGCATGCTCGCGGCCACCTTGGAGGGGTCGAGTCCCGCGCTCATGGTGTCAACGAACTGCACCGTATAGGTGTCGTAGGCCGTGAGCCCCGCCGGGACCGTGGCAGAGAGGCGCCAGTACAGGTCGTCGGCGACCGTGGCGTCGGCGGCCTTCTGCCAGGCGGCGGTGCCGTCCTCCAGCACGTGCTTGGCGACCTTGGGGGTCGCCGCCTTGGGCTTGACGGTGACGGCGCTGCCGCCCACCAGGGTCATGATCGGCGCGGTGCCGGCCTCGCCCTGGGCGATGGCGTCGTCGTCGGCGACGACGAGCCAGTAGCCGCAGGGCAGCTCGTCCGCCCTGCCCGCGTTAAGGGCCACGGACACGGCGTCAGAGCTCTGGAGGGAACAAGCGAGCTGTGCGCTCAGCGCGCTCGTTAGGCGGGAATCGGTGTTGAGCCACTCGGCAGCTTCCTGCGCGGTGGACTGGGAATTGGGCATGCCGGCGCTGTGCAGCACAGGCAGCGCGGCGTCGCGCACGGTGTCGCTTGCCCAAGCGAGGTCGGTGGCGATCTTGGCGTCGCTGTCGCCGTCGACGACGTTGGCACTAAAGATCTGGTAGGCGTCGTAGCTGCTCGCCACGGTGCCGCTCACCGTGATGGAACCGGTCGAGGTCGGCGCGGCCTGCGCGGATGCGGGGAACACAACCGCGCAGGTGCCGATCAGGAGGGCAAGCAGCGCAAACAAGATCGGGAAGGAGCAAACTTTCTTATTCACGACGCTCGCCTCCCTTCGCATTCGCCTTGCGACGAATGTGCATCCAGGCCGCAGCAGCGCAAAGCACCGCCGCGCCGGCAAGGTACGTCAGAGTAACGCCCGACATACCAGAAAGGGGCAGAGTGGTGGAGTAGGTGTTGGTGAAGGTGGAGGCGGGAATGGCGTTGGGCGCGGCGTCCTTGCCGATGGTGTTACTCACGGTGTTGCCCATGTCGTCCTTCACCTGCGTGACCGTGGTGGAGGTGGTGAGGCCGGAGTACTTGCCAGTGGTCTCATCCATGACGGCCTTCACCGTGACGGCCACCTGGTACTCGGCCTTGGAGTAGCGAAGCTTGTCGATGGCACCGGTGGTAGGCGCGACCTCCTTCACCGTGTAGGTGTAGGTCTTGGCGCCAGTCGGGTTCGAATCGTCGATCTTGGCGAGGTACTTTTTGGAGAACGAGATACCGCCAAAGGATGCCACGATGTCGTTGACCTTGGTGGAGCCCGCTGCGGGAGCGACGGAAATAGTCGTCGGATCAAGCTTAGGTGCGCTATCCTTATTTGCCCCCGTAGCCTCGATGCTGAACTCGAACGGCACATATTTGTCTTTATCGCCCTTCGGCCAGTCCGTATTGCGAACTGATTTGGTCACCGGGATCTTCACGGACGTAGTGGTAAGGGCGTCGGAAATGTAGACGTTGTTCCCGTCAATCGTCGGGCTCTTTCCCTCGGTCCACGTGACGGAACCGTCCTCGTTGGACACCGTGAACTCATAAACCGTGGTGTTCAAGTTGTAGCCAAACGGAGCCTGGGTCTCAACAAGCGTGTACGTACCCGGCAGCAGACCCTCGAGCGTGAACTTGCCAGGCGCGGTGTCGGTGTCTGCCCACGTGGTATCGCTCGAAGTCGACTGGTCGCTCTCCCGGTCGATCACGGTCCAGGACTGGTCGGCCGTACCATCGGCGTCCTTTTTCTTGGTGAGCTTCCACTCAGAACCAGCCAAAGGAGTGTGTTTTGTGTCGCCCTCCCCCACCTTGGTCCAAGACACCGTACCGGTGATGATCTTGGTGTTGGGAATGGCACCTGTGGGGTTATTCTCGAACGGAACATTTTTGCCGTTCTCATCCACGTAACCCTGAACGTAGTTCGGCTTCTCGCCAGTATTGTTCATAGTGGCATAGTAGATGGTGTCTGACTTCTGGTAGCCAGCCGGCGCCGTCTCCTCTTTGATGTAATACGTGAAGTAGTTGGTATCGTTGGAATTGCCAATGTTTGCCTTCTGGTTCAGATAGTTGAACTGAAGCTTGCCATCACCCGAAGCGTAATCATTTGCGCCACCGTCAGTCACCGTCACGATAGCGTCCTTGCCCGCGACAGCATTCTCGACAGAACCATAGATAGCCCACGAGGAACCAGGAAGCGACGTGTTGCCGTTCGCCGCATCGACCTTGCTCCACGCAACGGCGGAGCCGTCGGGCGTATACGACCCAGACCACGGGAAGTTGTGACGCTCCTGATCCATATCGATGACGGAAGCCGAGTTACCCTCACCAAATGCTGCGGCAACCTTCGGGCTGTTCATTGAGAAATCGACGCCCACATAAACGCGGCCGTTGGTAGTCACATGGTCGTCGAAACTTCCGTTGGGAACGAGAATCGATCCGATCATAGCCGCCGCAGGATCGTCGTCAGTCCACTTGGCACCGGTGGCTGTGCCGCCGTATCCCCAGTCCGCGCGGTTTTCTCCCGCGATGCCGCCTCGAATGGTAAGGCTTTGCGTATCGACAAAGTTCCACATGATGGACTGGGAAGCCGTCGCGTATGCCTCGCCCAGCTCCTTGCCGGAATATTGAGTTTCGTAACCACGCGAAATCTCGGTACCGTTCCACCAAAAGCGCCAGCCATTGTGAAACTCAATATTCGAAGGTCCGGTAACGTTCACAACAACCGAGGCGCCCTTGGGAATGCCCTCGAATGCGAAATCAACGCCACGATAATACTCGTTGTTGTATGTATTGCTCAGCTGAGAAGCATCGATGGTGAACACCTGCTGCATAGAGGTGTTGTCGCCCTTAAACGTGATAAGACGCTCGCTATTCTTGAATTGCTTACCATTGAGCGACGTATCGGCGCAGTCCGAATATATGGTCTTATACGACTCATCAAACACCAGGCCATAATTACAATCCGTCTTGTCGTACTTGTTGATTACGTAGTTGTTGTGATTGCTCGCGAAACCAACCTCGAGCGTGCCGGTATTTGCAAACGAGTTAAGCTGTTTCGATAGCTTCGAGAGGTACCCATCTTCACCGTTGTAGCTCGAATAATCGTTATTGTTGACATTAGTCAAATCAACAGTTTGATTGAACAGGTTGCTTTCCTGAGAGTTCTTGCCCTCGTACCAATTACCCTGCGTTGTCACCACGGATTGGCGTTCATTGTTATCGCGCCAGTATGTGATGGGGCCTGCGATCTGCGCAGTGTAGGCAAAGCCGGAAGGAGTCGCGCCCTCAGAAGATTTCTGCCGTCCGACCCAAGCGCCTTTCTTCCAAGCGCCAACGGTAGTCGTCTCCGGCGAGTCGCCGCTATAACCAACGCTCATCTCGGTGATCGCACTTTTAATTCCGGCCACCGCAAGCACGGTGCTGCCGGCGACAGGACGGAACTGGGAACCAAAACCAACGGTGCCAAAGCGGAAACCAGCACCAATTGATTGATAGGGCCAGCTCTCTTTGACTGGATTCATGGCAAGCTTGCCACGGACCAAGGTAAGGCCCTCCGCCTCAGCGGCATATGAGCCGGTGGGGGCGTTCTTCGCATCAAGATTACTAGTGTCGCTCGGCTTACCACCGATGTACATGTCGCGGCCGACGTAGGTGGCCACGCCGGGATCGGGGGTGGAGACATCGATATTCGTACCGATACCGATAGACGTGGGAACATAAATTCCCTTCTCCACGGTGGCCGTCGCTCTCGCTGAAGCCGCATTCGCACTCTGAGCCTGCTCAGCACTATTTGAAGAGCCAGCCTCGCCGCCATTGGTCTCGTCGCTATTCTGGTTTTCGGCATCCTCGCTGGTGTTATCTACAGCAGCGGACTCACTTGAGGAACCCCCCCCATTACAGTTTCCTCGGTAGAAACTGTCTGGACGTCGTTGGCGATGGCCTGCGAGATCGGGGGCATAACGAGCGACAGTACCAGGCTCAAAACGGAAGCTCCGCACAAAACACCTGCTAGTACACGATGTGTCGCTTTATTACTCTGCTTAGATTTGTCCGAATTCGCTTTCATCGATGTCTCCTCCCCAAGAGACCGCGATCTTGCTCTTTCACCATCAAACGTATCTGCGCAATCTGTAATTGCGCTCGCGTAGTAATACTATTGTAATTATTATTTAAACATCTGAGCAACAAAACCGACATTTTTGTGCAAGTTCTCAATTCTCTTGACATTTACTCAGATTTGCCTTCGTTTATTCGCTATCTATTTTTTGTTTCTGCTGGTAATTTAGTTGCCTATTATTTTTTAATGGCATTAGATTTATTTGCACAACAATTTGCTCAAGAGCAAACATCCTGTGAACGGTCGAAAATCGACCGTGAGCGGTAGGTCATTAACCGGGATGAATATCCTACCAAACTGATGAGCATATCTTAAACCCATCGGTGGTTAGAAGCATGATGTTCAGGCAACAATATTTGAATTTTCCCGCAGATTTTAGGTATCAATTCGCCCAAATCGCCTGAGGCTACCACAAACGTACCCGCCCCATTGTGGTGGTTCTCCCCCGGCGCTACAGCAGATGTTCCTCGATAAAGATCGCGATGCCGTCTTTGTCGTTGCTGGCGGTTACAAAATCGGCGGCGGCACGGGTGGCGTCGCTACCGTTTGCCATGGCCACGCCCACGCCGGCGTCAGCCACCATGCTGGTGTCGTTGTCGGCATCGCCAAATACGCAGATGTCCTGGAGCTCCATGTCGTTGAGCTCTGCCACGCGCACAAGGCCGCGCGTCTTGGACACGCGCAGATCCATGAACTCGTAGAGTCGCTGCGTGGTTTGCAGAGCCGCCGCCTTAACAGTGTTATCGGCAAACGTCGACGCCCGCTCGATGACCCGCGGCATCACCTCGGGCACCATGGTAAACATCACCTTGGGCTGCGGCTCGCGCAAAAACTCGGCAAAATCGACCACCTGGTAGGGCACGCCGTCGACGCGCGACAGGTGCTCGACGCACGCGTTGCTCTCGGGCACGTAGAACACGCCGTCTCGGGGGCAGACGGGCGTTGCCGGAAGGTCCGCCATGTGCTTGCAGATGCGCGCGATGGTCTCGCCCGGCAGCGGATAGCTCAGCTCGTTGATGTCGTGCGTGCGGTCGATGACCTCGGCACCACCGCAGCCCACGAGCACGTCCACCAGGCCTTCGATGCCCCAAAGCTCGTACATGGCCTCGGTCGCGTGGGCGTCGCGCCCGGTGCACAGGCCAAAGAGCACGCCGCGCTCGCGCAGGGCGCGAATCGACGCCACGGTGCGCGGGGACACCGTGTGCTGACTCGTGAGCAGCGTGCCGTCGATATCGCAGAACACGGCTTTGATGTGGCTGAAGATGGTGTCCATGGGGGCCTTTCTGGGTTGTGCGGCGGTGTGGGGCGTATTCGCGAACGGCGTACATGGTATACCAAGGCACAGGCGCGGCCCCTCAAAGCAAAACCACCACAAAGGCGCCTGGCCCCTTTGTGGTGGCCGGACCCGCAGGGTGGCCTGGCCCGGGGCGCAAACCATCACAACATTCGACGTTTTTCGGCAAAATCGCGTTTTTCATCGAATGTTGTGATGGGTTTTACTGCCTTGCAGAACGATCGAAATGCCGGCGGCCAAACAGCAGCAACGCCGCGGGAACTGCTGTCACGACCATACCCGCCCCTACGAGTGTCTGCTGCACGCCAAATGTCGCCGCCAGCCAGGGGGCAACCGCCAGAGGGGCCACGCCGGCGAACATGTTGCCAAAGCCCATGACCGAGTTGACGCGGCCGAGCTGCTCGAGCGGAGCCGTCGTTTGCACGATGGTGTTGTGGAGCGGGTTGACGATGCCCCAAGCTATGCCCAGGGCGATCTGGCCGACGAGGGCCACGCCCACGTACGGCGTCCCCACATAGAGCAGACTTCCCAGGCCCACGGACATAAGCGCCACAAGCAGCGTTTTAAGGTTGACCAGGTGCGGCGGCATCCGAAGCGCAACCACGGCGCCCAGCACCGCGCCCACACCGCAGGCCGACGAAAGCCAGCCCATCCACTCAACGCCGACGTGCAGGACATCGCGGTAGAAGAACGACTCGAGCGGATCGAAGGCTCCGTAGCCAAAGTTCGAAAGAAAAATGATGCAAAACAGCAGGGCGAGAACGCTGTTGGTGAAGACCGTCTTGATGCTGGTCGCGAAGGTGGCGTGGGCGGACGTGCTGGGGTTGGAGCTTTGTCCCGCACGCTCCCCTTCCTCTGCCGAATCGGCATCCGCATCCCCGGCGACATGGCTGGTCTGCGGCCTAAAGCCCCAACCGGCGACGAACGCCAGCACGGTAAAGAGCATCATGAGCACGAACACCGCGCGCGACGACGCAGCCGCCGCGACAAAGCCGCCCAGCGTGGGGCCAACGATGATACTCACGTTTGAAAACATGGCGATGGCGGAGTTGATGTCTTTGAGCTCGACAGGATCGTCGGTGAGGTAGGCCGGATAGGACGTGGCGATGGGCTGGGCGAATCCCATCACAAAGCCCAGAAACACCGCGCCGAGCAGGACGACGCCGGTCGCGCTACCAAAGGCGATGATTGCCGTGCCAGTTGCGAGAGCGCCGATGATGCTCAGCAAGAAATGACGGCGCGGGCCCCAGGCGTCGAGCGCCGCGCCGCCCGCAAAGGATCCCAGGATCACGAAAACGTTCATGAACAGGACGGCCAGCGATGTCGCGACGACCGAAGCGTCATCCGCATAGGTGAGCGTTCCGATGACGCCGATAAAGTAGCTGGTCTGAAAGCCGGTGTAGATGAGAAAGCGCATTGCCACCAGGCGCTTGGCCTGCACGGACAGCGATGATTGAGACTTTGAGAAAAGAGAGGCGAGCATGGAGACTCCTTGTTTCGTACGAATGCGGACGGCGGGCATTCGCCACCGTCTGTCAAATCAATCTATCCACATGAAACATTAAGGACGCATCGAGCCCCTTTTCTCCGTTTTTCGCCCGTCATGAACTACTTGGTAGATTGTAAGGCATGTCCCACACATCTACTAAAGCAAAATCCACCACAAAGGTGCCTGGCCCCTTTGTGGTGGTTGCGACGTTTACGCTGGTTGAGACTTGGCTAGGCCAGGTCGGCGCCGTTGGTGGCGATGACCTTCTTGTACCAGAAGAAGCTGTCCTTGCGGCTGCGGGCGAGCGTGCCGTTGCCGTCGTTGTCCTTGTCGACGTAGATGAAGCCGTAGCGCTTCTTCATCTCGCCGGTCGAGGCGCTCACCAAATCGATGCAGCCCCACATGGTGTAGCCCATCAGGTCCACGCCGTCCTCGATGGCAATCTCCATCTGCTTGATATGCTCGCGCAGGTAATCGATGCGGTAGCCGTCGTGAATCGCACCGTCCGCCTCGACCTCGTCCACCGCGCCCAGGCCGTTCTCTACGATCATCAGCGGCACCTGGTAGCGGTCGTAGACCTCCTCCAGGTAGTAACGCAGGCCCTCGGGGTCGATCGCCCAACCCCAATCGCTCTTCTTGAGGTACTCGTTGCCGGCGCCACCAAAGATGTTGCCCTGCTCCAGCAGCACCGGGTCAGCCGTGGCCGTGGCGCTCATGTAGTAGCTAAAGCTGTAGAAGTCGACCTTGCCGGCGGCCAGCGTGGCGGCGTCCTCGGGCGAAACCTCCACGTGCACGCCTTCGCGGCGCCACACGCTGGGCGCCCACGAGGGATACGCACCGCGCACCTGCACGTCGCCGCAGTAGAAGTTCATCTCGCGCTGCTGCTTTTGTGCGGCCAGAACGTCTGCCGGATTGCACGTGTGCGGGTAGCAGGCGTTGCCGGCGATCATGCAGCCGATCTTGTTCTGGGGATCGATCTGATGGCCCATGGTGACGCACTTGGCGCTCGCCAGGAACTGATGGTGCAGGGCATCGAAGCGCGCCTGCGGGTCGTCCCAGTCGCAGTCGCCAAAGGCCATGGGCGTGTCGGTTGCCTCGGGCACCATGCCGCCGCCCATCACGCCGCCAAAGCCGCCCATGAGCAGGCAATTGATTTCGTTAAAGGTGAGCCAGTAGCGCACCAGGCCCTTGTACTCGGTCATGACGGTGCGGGCGTAGTTGAGGTAGAAATCGATGAGCTTGGGGTTCTTCCAGCCTCCGTAGTTTTTGGACAGACCATAAGGCAGCTCATAGTGGCTAAGGGTGACCATGGGCTCGATGCCCTGCTCCT
The DNA here is from genome assembly GCA_958351385.1 of uncultured Collinsella sp. Taxonomy (GTDB): domain Bacteria; phylum Actinomycetota; class Coriobacteriia; order Coriobacteriales; family Coriobacteriaceae; genus Collinsella. The sequence continues at coordinate 26,407 of CATWKM010000018.1, forward strand.
GACAGGCCTGGAACACACGGCGGTAGAACTCGATGCCGGCCTGGTTGGGCTCGGCCTCGTCGCCGTTGGGGAAGATACGGCTCCAGTTGATGGACATGCGGTAGCACTTAAAGCCCATCTCGCCAAAAAGCTTGATGTCGTCGAGATAGTGATGGTACATGTCCACGGCCTCGTGGCTGGGATAGTGGTACTGGGGCAGAATGCCGTCGGTAATGTGGCGCGGCTCGGAGACCGTGCCGCCGGTCATGATGTCGGGAACGCCGAGGCCCTTGCCGTCCTCGTTGTATCCGCCTTCGCACTGATTGGCGGCAGTGGCACCGCCCCACAGAAATCCATCGGGAAAAGCCATGTTGGCTCCTTTCGTACGTGTTGGGATGTTGCGTGGACGCCGAAGCGGCGTCCACGAGGTAATTTGCGTCCCGATCGGAGTTCGCGTTGAGTCGGCCGCCACGAAACCGGCCCATCTACTACGTTTAGTCGTGAACCCCCGACCACGCCGCAATTGTCAAAAATAAAACCGCAGGTAGACGGCTTGGCGGTTTTCGAAAAACCACCGTGTGGTTGGCCCCTACCACTTAAACGTAGTAGATAGGCCGGTTTCGTGGCGAGGCATGTTGCGGGACGCGCACGGACCGACCCATCGAAACTATGCCGGCTTAAGATATGCGGACGGAGCTGACGGAGACGACGTTTGCCCAGATAAAACCGACCAAAATAAACCTGTCCCTTATTGGCAGGTTCAAAACCATGCCGGTTTACGGGGCAGAACCAGTGCCCCTTGAGCATGCCAGAAACGGCAAGGACAAAACCGCAGGTAGGAGGCTTGTCAGTTTACGGAAAAACGGGGTATGGTCAGCACTCACCGTTTCAGCCCCGTAATCCGGCATGGTTTTGATTTTGGGCAGTCGCTCGGACGAGCGCATGGCATCTAGCCCCTTTGAAAAAAACCGGCGGGGCGCTCCCCCCGCCGGCTTGGTACCGAGTCTTTGTCGTTTGGGCTACTTGGCAGCCTCGGGCTTGTAGGTGGCAAACTCGATCGCAAAGCCCACGGCGGCACCCACGAAAGAGGCAACGATAGCCCAGATCATGTGGTTGATGCCGTTAACACCGGAGGGGTCGATGAAGGACAGCCAGTTGAAGACGCCCAGACCACCGGACATGTACACCACGGCGCCGGAGAGACCAATGATGAGGCCGCCCACAGCAGAACCGATGCTGGCGTTGATGAAGGCCTTCTTATCGGGCAGGGCGACACCGTAGATAGCGGGCTCGGTGACACCAAAGAAGAAGGCGGAGATCATGGCCGGCAGCGCGATACCGCGGAACTTCTCGTCCTTGTTCTTGAGATACATGGCGAAGAGCACGGCGCCCAGCGAGAAGGAGTGGGCGATAACGGAGCCCAGGATGTAGTCGTGGCCCAGAGTGGACAGGTTGACCAGCGCGATGGGCACGAGCGACCAGTGGAAGCCAAAGATGACCAGGCACATCCAGAAGGCACCGACGAGGGTGCAGCCCAGGAGGGAGCCGATCATGGGCAGGCCAAACAGCAGCGCGAAGAACTCACCAAGCAGGTTGGTGATGAGCGTGGCGATGGGGCCAATGACCAGATAGCCAAGGGTGACGGTAACGGTGACGACGATCAGCGGGGTGAAGAACATCTTCATAGAAGCGGGCATCCACTTCTTAACCCAGTGCTCGAGGGTGGAGCCAAACCAGACCATGAGCAGGATGGGGATAACGGAGCTGGTGTAACCCGAGGCAGGCATGATGAGCGGCAGGCCCAGGAACGTGGTGTACCAAGAGAAGGTGCCAGCAAAGCCGAGCTCGACGGAGCCGACAACCTCGCCCGAGGTCAGGGCAACCATGGTGGGATACACCAGGGCAAAGGCGATGGCCATGCCGTTGAACTCGCTCATCTTGAACTTCTTGGCCGCGGTAAAGCCAAGTACCACGGGCAGGAAGTAGAACATGCCGTCAGCGACGGTGTAGAGCAGCGTGTAGGCGCCGTCGTTGGCAAAGCTCGGGACCAGGAAGGTAGCGAGCGCCAGCAGGCCCTTCATGATACCGGCAGCGGCGAAGGTGCCGAGCATGGGGGCGAAGATGCCCGAGATGAGGTCGATGATCACATCGGTAACGCCCTTGGGAGCGGCATCGTCGTCATCGGCGTCGACGGCGCCGCCGTCGCTAAAACCGCCGGCCTTGAGAACGGCGTCGTAGACGTCCTCGACGATGTTGCCCACAACAACCTGGTACTGGCCGTTGGCGTGCATGACCTTGATGACGTTGGGCAGCTCGGAGATTGCCTCGTCATTGGCCTTCGACTCGTCCTTGAGCTTAAAACGAACACGGGTAATGCAGTGTGCGACGCATTTGACGTTGGACTTGCCGCCAACCAGCTCTACGATCTGGGCAGCAAGATCGTCGTATTTACCTGCCATGATCTGTCCTCTCTTTTCCAAATTTCGACAAAAATATCCCCTACCGCGAGCCGGTACCTTGCCCGCAGTTAGAAACCAAAAAGAATTGTTGCGATTGCCGCCGGGCTGGCGGCTTTACTCACTCGGTCTGCGAAGCCGATCGCAGACGGTTGATATGCATCATCAGATACAAGAGCTCCTCGTCCGAGCAGCTCTGCTTGAACTCTTTCTCGAACACGCGGTTGATGGCGTACGCACACTGGTAGGCCTCGGGAAAATCGCGGGCGGCCTGCATAAACAGTGAGGAGTTCTCGGTCTGCGTGCAGCTGCCCTTAACAAGGCGGCGAACCAAAAAGCGCAGGTGCGCAAGAAAGCGAATGTAGCAGTACGACGCCGTGTCGAGCGAGCAGCCGAGCTGCTTTTCCACGGAATGGGTTACCTCGTCAAGCACGCGGGTGCTCTTCATGATGAAGTCCATGTCCTTGGCGCGGCCCATGCCGTCGACCTCGGCGTTAACGATGTGGAGCGCGATGCTCGTGGCCTCGTTCTGACCCAGCTTGGCGCCGGTGTGTTTTTGCACGATGGCGAGCGCGGCCTGACCGATTTCGAGCTCACGCGGGTAGATGAAAGCCACCTCATGCTCGAGCGGGTTGGGAGCGCTGATCTGGTCGTCGTCGCGCTGAACGGCAAACTGCAGGTGATCTGCCAGGATAAAGGGCAGGCCACCGGACAGCTTGCAACCAAGCTGCTGGGATGCGAAGCAGGCAATGTCGCTTGCCGCGAGCAGAACGTCGTCGGGAAGTGTGCCGACCATATCCTGCAGGCTCTCGGGAACGTTATAGAATTTGCGCTGGATGAGCGACTCATCGGCAAGCTCGTAGGGCATCTCGTGAAAACCGATGCCCTTGCCAAAGACAACAACCTCTCGGCCGTCATCGCTGGCGGCGAGAGCAACGTTATTGTTGATCTTCTTTAAAATGAGCATGAAAAAACTCCTCGGACATCGGCGCTAGACGACGGGGCGATATTCCTCGTCTTCTATTATGCGCAAGTGATGCCTCCCGAGGAGTAACAAACTTGTGAGCACGTGGGCGATTGTAGGATGAAACTTGCATGCAGCGTAAGCCCCATTGGTGCGAAAGTCCGCTGAACGGTAGGAAATCGCCTGTAAACGGCAAAACCACCACAAAGGTGCCTGGCCCCTTTGTGGTGGTTTTGGCTGATGCCCCGATGTTACTCGCGCGGGGTGCCGTAGGGGTTGTACAAATCTGCAAGAGCAAATGTGCCGGTAGTAGCATCAAAGTCGAGTTCGAGCACACAGCAGTTGCCAATGCGGTGCTTCATCTTGAGCGGCTCCACGCCCACGCCGCGCATGACCTGAGCCGCTGCGGCGCCATGGCTCACGCACAACACGCTCTCATGTCCAGGGCGCTGCATGAACTCGGTGATGGTCGCCATCATACGCTCGCGAAACTCGACTTCGCCCTCGCCGTCATACTGCTTGTAAAAATCGCCGTACGGCAGGCGCGGATTCAAATCCTCGCTCGCGCCCTCAAATTTGCCAAAGTTCCACTCCTTAAGGCCCTTGACGCGCTCGTAAGGCTGACCGGGGAACGCAAGCTCAAGCGTGTCGCACGCACGCTCGGACGTCGAACTGTACGCATGGTCAAACGTAAGGCCACGCCCTCGCAGGGTCGCACCGACAGTTTTAGCCTGCTCGATTCCCAGCTCGGTGAGCGGCGAGTCACACCAGCCCTGCTTGCGACGAAGCAAGTTAAAGAGCGTTTGACCGTGACGCATAAAGTACAGTTTTGACATGAGGCCTCCGTGATCGCAATCGTTTGTCAGCGATTATGACACCTTGAGCTAACTTTAAGTCAAAGCTTTTTTGCAAAAACCACCACAAAGATGCCTGTCCCTTTTTGGCAGGTTATGGCAGCGCAGCGAGCCGGTTCCAAGTGCCCCAGGTCGCCCCGAAAGAGGAGCGACGCGTACTTTGGTACGCGAGCGACGGCTTGAGGGGCGAGATGGGATGCTTGGGGCCGGCGCAGCGTCGAGCCTTAAAGGTGATCTTGGATCAGATCGCAGATGGCTCGGGCGTCGTTGATGTTGATGGCTCGGGTCGCGAAGCCGGCGTCGAAGGCCTGACGCGCCAGGGCCTCGTTGCAGGCAAGGGCCAGCGTGTGACCGTCGACCAGGTCGAGCGAGCTCTTACCGCGCAGGCGATCGACACCGGAGCGCGCAACCACGATATTGTCGAAGCCCTCGGCTTTGTAGCCCTCGATGATCACCACGTCGACATCGCCGTAGCGCGACAGCAGCTCGCGCGCGGGCATCTCGTCCTCCTCGCGCGTATCGGCATACTCCGCCCAGCGCGTGGCGCAGATGAGCCCCACATGCTTGGAGCCGGCCTGGTGATGGCGCCACGTATCCTTGGCGGGCACGTCGATATCGAAGCCATGATGTCCATGATGCTTGAGCGAACCCACGCGCAGGCCGCGACGGGTGAGCTCGGCGATAACCTTCTCGACCAGCGTGGTCTTGCCCGAGTTTTGGTAGCCGATAAACGCGATCGCGGGGGCGGCCGGGGCGGGGGCGGGGGCGACGGCAACGGGTGCGCTCGCGGGAGCGTTGCCGTCGGCAGCGGCGGCCTCAACAGCTGCGGCCTGGCGCTCGGCACGATCCCACACGCCCGAGCGCCCACCCTCTTTGTGCAGCAGGCGCACGTCGACGATCTCCATACCGCGGTCGACCGCCTTGCACATGTCGTAGATGGTCAGGCACGCGGCGCTCGCTCCGGTCAGGGCCTCCATCTCGATGCCGGTCTTGCCCGTCACGCCCGCTGTGACCAGCACATGAAAGCCGACCTGCCCGTCCGTGCGCGCCGGCGCCCAGCCCTCGGGCACGTCCTCGGCAGGCGTCCCCGCCGGCGCGATGGGCTCGATATCGCACTTACTCTTGGTAATGAGCAACGGATGGCACATGGGAATGATGTCACTTGTGCGCTTGATGGCCATGATGCCCGCTACGCGCGCGCAGGCAAGCACATCGCCCTTCTTGGCGCCATCCTGTAGCACCATGGCCTGCGTCTCGGGGTGCATGAGGATGGTGCCCTCGGCGATGGCAATGCGATGGGTCTCGGCCTTGTCGGACACGTCGACCATGCGTACCTCGCCCTTGGCGTCCACGTGCGTCAGCTCGTCGCGACGGGCGTCGCGGGCGGGCTCGGTGGCAGCACTGGCAGACGGCTGTGCGGACGCGTCGGCGTTGCCAGCATTCGCCGCAGCCGTGACTTTGTGGGCAGACATCGCGGCACTGCGAGCGGCCTTGGTGGCATCGGCGTACCTGCTCTTGGCCATATGATCATCCTCCGATTTGGGACATAAATCGTTGCGTGCCCTCAATTATCGCGTGTTCCTGCGGTTTGTGGGCGACGGCATCGCGCCAAATCGAAAGTACCTGCATATCATCACCACGGCGTAGGGCGTCGCGCACCGAATATTCGGCATCGCTGAACAGGCACGGACGCACGTTGCCATCGGCCGTCAGGCGCAGACGGTTGCAGTTCGCGCAAAAATGGTTGGACATGGCGCTGATAAAGCCAACCGTTCCCGCCGCGCCCGGAAAGTGCCAATAGCGCGCAGGGCCCGCGCCGGCAGGAGCGTCGTTGATGTCGAGCGGCTCGAGCTCGCCCAGTCCCGCCGCGGCGGCCCCGGCATTGATGCGCGTCCGCAGCTCGTCGCTCGGCACGGTGTCGCTCGCATCCCACAACTCGGGATTGAGCGCGGGCGCATGCGGGTCCACAGCGCAATGCGAGCTCGTGTGCTCGTCGCCGATGGGCATGTATTCGATAAAGCGCAGGTGGATGGGGCGGTCGACGGTCAGCCGCGCGAGGGCCGCCACATCTTGGTTGAGCCGGCGCACCACAACGCAGTTGACCTTAACGGGCTCAAAGCCCCAAGCCAGCGCCGCGTCGATGCCAGCCATGGTCTGCTCGAGCCGACCCAGGCGCGTGATCTTTCCAAACAGCGTAGGGTCGAGTGTGTCGAGCGAGATGTTGACGCGGTTAAGGCCGGCATCTTTGAGCTGCGGTGCCAGCTTGGGCAGCAGGGCGCCATTGGTGGTAAGCGAGATGTCCTCGATCTGCGGAATCGCGCGGATGTCGCGAATGAGCGGGATGATACGGCGGCTGACCAGCGGCTCGCCGCCCGTCAGGCGCACGCGGCGAATGCCCTCCCCCGCCACTAAGCGCACAAAGCGGGCGATCTCCTCGGCGCCGAGCAGCTCGTCGTGCGCGCGGGGCGCCACGCCATCGGCAGGCATGCAGTAAATGCAGCGGAAATTGCACTTGTCGGTAACGGCAATGCGCAGGTAGTTAATATCGCGGCCAAAGCCGTCATGTTGCACGTGCCCGTCCACGCAGCCCTCCCCTCACGCGGCGTTTTATTCTTCGGAAAACATAATACCCCACGGGAGAATCATGCCGACACCCGTACGACAGGACAGGTCGCTTCGAGCAAAACGGACTTTCCAAGCCCATCCTCAACACAGACCATCACAACATTCGATGCTTTTCCCGATTTTGGCAAAAAACGTCGAATGTTGTGATGGTTTGCCTGCCCACGGCACCCCGCAGAAGGGCCAAAGCGCCCCTAAAGGCCGCCGTCCCAGTGCCGAATCACGAATTCTCGCAGGTCGTTCTGCCGCTTTTGGAACGCTTCGCTTCGGTCGCACTTAAGGCCTATCGCAAGCGCGATGGCGTTCATCGCCCGGTGCAATTGCAGCTGATGGGCAAACTGAGTCCCGGTGAGGACGATCATCTTAAAGCCCAGCGCGCTCAGCACAGTCATGCGCTCCGCATCCGACGCGCTGCGCTGTTTATCAAGATGGTCCGAGCCGTTGTATTCAATTCCCGTACCGCTCGCAGGCGCATATACGTCAATCTCGAAATACCCGGCCTTAGCGAGATACTTGAACTCGTTGGGAACATCGACCCGATGGTTGAGCTCGATCTTGGTGTATCCCAGCCCTCCCTGGGAACGTTTTGCTACGACCATGATTGCGGTGGCCGTCTCCATGGGCGATCGCGCGCCATCGTGCACGCGCTTGAGCACGGCGGCCGCGCGTATAGCCCCCTGACGAGATCGGTTCTCATTGCAATAGGCAATCAGGTCGGCAACGGTATACCTCTGCCCCATCTCGATATAATCGCCTGTCGACAGATGATTCAAATGGTATCGGGCACAGATTTCGTAGCCATATTCCAGCTGCTCGGGCTCGCTCATCCACGAACCCGCTTGGACAAAGCACATGACCTCATCAACCACCAGAAGGCCCTCTGCCACCTCGATAAGATGGCCTGGAGGTACCGGCGCTCCAAACACGTGGCACCTAAATCCAGCCGGCGTCGAGCGCTCAAAATCGAAGTTGACGAGCGTGTCGATATGATCGAGCTCTTCTCGTGGAATACCAAGCGAAACCAGATAGTCGGTAACGATCCCAACTGCCGTTGAAGCCCTCAGCCCCTTGGCATCGAGCCCCAATTTGGGCAGGTCCGCAGTCGGCTCCGCCTCGTTAGCAAGCGAGTCCTCATCGTATAGGCTGCTTGCTCGCGAGAGCGGCTCGGACGGGCGCACCACGTTGTGGTATAGCCAGGCAGTCTTATGGGACAGGACGATCGGCAGGTCCATGAGCCCTCCAATGGAGTCGGATAACCAACCTTATTCCCCTGCCCACGGGTCCGCACACCTTCGCGCGCAAGAAAGCGATTCCACCCGATCGAGTGGTAGAAAAACCATCGCAACATTCGATGCTTTTCCCGATTTTGGCAAAAAACGTCGAATGTTGTGATGGTTTGAGGCGAGGTGAGGGGGCACGGAGGGCCAAAGCATCGTGCTCGAACGGGTTAATCCAACTCTTTTAAGCCACGCGCCAGCTGCCAGTACTCGCCGTGCTGGGCGAGCAGCTCTTCGTGGGTGCCGCGTTCGATAATGCGGCCGTGTTCGAGGACCATGATGGCGTCGGCGTCGCGGACGGTGGACAGGCGGTGCGCGATCATAAACGTGGTGCGTCCGCGCATGATGCGATCCATGCCGCGCTCGATGAGCTTTTCGGTGCGCGTGTCGATGGAGCTCGTGGCCTCGTCCAGGATGAGCACCGGCGGATCGGCGACGGCCACGCGCGCGATGGCGAGCAGCTGGCGCTGGCCCTGCGACAGGTTGGCACCGTCGGCCGTGACCGGCGTGTCGTAGCCCCTAGGCAGGCGGCGGATAAACGAGTCGGCGCAGGCTGCCTCGGCGGCGGCACGCACCTCCTCGTCGGTCGCGTCGAGCTTGCCAAAGCGGATGTTCTGCGCAATGGTGCCGCTAAACAGGTGCGTGTCCTGCAGCACAATGCCGAGCGACCCGCGCAGGCTGGCCTTGGCAATGTGCTTGACGTCGATGCCATCGTACGTGATCTCGCCGTCATCGACCTCGTAGAAGCGGTTAATGAGGTTGGTGATGGTCGTCTTTCCGGCACCCGTCGAGCCCACAAACGCGATCTTTTGCCCCGGCTTGGCAAACAGGTTGAGGTCCGTGAGCACACGGGTGCCCGGCACATAGGAAAAGTCCACGGCATGGAAGCGCACGTCGCCGGCAAGCGGGACCAAGCCGCACGTGAGCTCGGTACCGTCAGCAGCCACCGCGCGGCCCGACTCATCAACGTCCGCCACGTCATGCAGGTGCCCGTAGACGCCCACGCCCTGGCCCTCGGGAATCTTCCACGCCCATGCGGCGTCGCCCGTCTGCACCAGCTCCACGCGGCCCTCGTCCACCTCGGGCTTAAGGTTCATAGCCGCAAACAGGCGCTCGGCGCCGGCCAACGCATTGAGTAAGAAGTTGCCGAGCTGCGTAAACTGGTTGATGGGCATGGCCGCCTGGCGCACAAAGACCAGGTAGCTCGCGAGCGCACCTACGTCGGCGAGCCCCTTGATGCAGAGCATGCCACCCGCCACGGCGACGATGGCATAGTTGACGTAGCCAATCACGACGGTCATGGGCACCATGGAGTTGGCATAGCTCACCGCGGCGGTGCCGGTGCGACGAAGTTCGTCGTTGCGGCAGGTGAAGCCGGCGACATTCGCTACCTCGCGGTTAAAGACCTTGATGACCTTTTGGCCCGAGACCATCTCTTCGATATATCCGTCCAAGTCGCCAAGCGATGCCTGCTGGGCGGCAAAGAAACGCTTAGAGCGCGCGCCCGAGTAGCGCGCGTACAGCACAATGGCCACATCGCACACGAGCGTGATAATCGTGAGCTGCCAGTTAAGGATGATGAGCATGGCCGTGGTGCCCACAACCTGAATGGCGGCCTGAATCACGTTGGCAAAGCTGTTGTTGAGCGCCTCGGAGACGGTGTCGACGTCGTTGGTGAAAAAGCTCATGATGTCGCCCGAGCGCGTGCTGTCAAAATAACTGAGCGGCAGCGTCTGGATGTGCGCGAACAGGTCGCGGCGAATATCGGACACCACGCGTTGGGCCGCGCGCACCATGATCTGTGAGTAGCCCAGAGCCGAGAGCACGCCCGCGGCGTAGATGATCGCCGTCAGGATGACCTGCTTGGCGAGCAGTTCCTCCCCGCCCGTGGCCAAACCGTTAACGATGGGGCGCACCATGTAGGTACCGGCGAGGCTCGCGATGGCGGCGACGGAGGCGAGCACGCCCACCGCGAGCAGCGAGAACTTGGCGTGGCCCATGTAGGAGAGCAGGCGGCGCACCGTGCGCTTGAGGTCGGCCGGGCGTGCTTGGGCTGCGGTCTTAGGCATGGCGCTTACCCCCTTCCACGGGTAATCCGCTGGGGACGGAGGAAAACGAATCGTTCGCGCAGCCATCGTCGCAGCCGTCGCCGGTGTCTGCGTTCCCCGCAAACTCCATCTGCGAGGCATAAATCTCCTGATAAATGGCGTCGCCCGCCAGTAGATCCTCGTGCGTGCCCACGCCGTGGACA
>CATWKM010000019.1:0-36271 GCA_958351385.1 uncultured Collinsella sp.
GAGCGTGCCAAGCGCACGGCTAAGAAGATGTGGAAGGGCCGCAAAACTACGGCATACCTCAAGTGCCCCAACTGCGGCCAGATGCTCTCCGTCCCCAAGGGCAAAGGCAAGATCCGCGTCACCTGCCCCAAGTGCCACGCCAAGATGGAAACCCGCTCCTAGCGCCCGCACGCGGGACAAATTAATCAGGTTTGTTTGTCCCAAATCTTAAGTATTTGTTCGATAAAAAAGCCGAGGCCTCGTGTTGAGACCTCGGCTTTTTGCATGCGGTAATGGAGTTGTCCCTTTGTCACATCTACGCCACGCCGTCGCGGGCAAGCTCCTCAGCCAGCGCTGCGGCAGGCATGGCCATAATCGCGTCGAGCTCGGCATCCACCTCGGGGATGCGCTTCACCTTCAGCTTGCGCACCAGATTGCCGCGGCACATTACGTGTACCGGCTCACGCAGAACGCACAGGTTATTCAGCGGGTTCTCGCGCGTCACCAAGATATCGGCCGACTTACCGCACTCGATCGTGCCGGTCTCGCTACCCAGCCCCAGGAGCTCGGCATTGACCTGCGTGGCCGTATGCAGCGCAAAGGCGTTGCTCACGCCCACGTACTTGGCAAAATAGGCCACCTCGCGCCACATGTCGTACTGCGTCACGAACGGGCAGCTTGAGTCCGTGCCCAAGCCCACCTTAACGCCGGCATTCAGCGCCGCACGAGCACTCTCGATAATGCCCGAGCACACGATGTCGCCGTTCTTCTTTTGCGTATCGGTCGAATGGGTCTTTTCCGGGTCGAGCAATACAAACGGTAGCGCCGGGCTGATCGTGCAGGTAACGCTGGGCGCACGTCCCTCGAGCTGCGTGCCCGCGGCGCCACGGTACAGCTCCAGGATCTCGGGCGTCATCGGGGCACCGTGCTCGATCGTATCGACGCCGGCCTCAAGCGCGGCCTTCACGCCCTCGGTACTCTCGACATGGGCCATGACCGGAAGGCCAACCTCGTGCGCCGCCTTGCACGCCGCCGCGGCGACACCGACCGGCATGCGCAGCACGCCAGGCTCGCCTACTTCGGTCGCGTCGAACACGCCGCCCGTCACGAACAACTTGATGACATCGGCACCGCGCGCATACAGATCGCGCACCTGTTCGGCCGCCTTGGCGGGGGTATTGGCGACCTGCGCGAACAGCCCCGCACCGTGACCGCCCGGCACCGTGACACCCGTTCCCGGCGCCACCAGACGTGGACCCTGATACTTGCCGGCGTCGATAGCGTTGCGCACGGCAATATCGGCAAACAGCGGGTCACCCGCACCGCGCACCGTGGTCACGCCACTTGCCAACTGTTGCTGGGCACTGCCTTTGAGGATGTGGCGAACGATGGCGCGGCCCACGGGATTGTCGAGCTTCTTCATCAGCGCACCCGCATCGCCCGCCGAAACCGGCTTGCCCGAGCCGCACAGATGCACATGCATATTGATGAGACCCGGCATGAGATACGCCCCTGCCAGGTCGATGACCTCGGCACCCGCCGGCGCCTGCGCGACAGCACTCGGCCCCATCCATGTGATGACACCGCGCTCAACGGCCACGGCCATATCGGGCTGCGGCTCCATATGCTCCGAGCCATCCAAAACGGTCGCATTGATAAACAACGTGGGACGATCAGCAGACGCCATATCGAGCTCCTCCCCCTTAGAAACTTCAACATTTGTCCATTATTACCCAGTTCGGCAGGATTGCTGCGGACATATCGGTTAACGGAGAAAGGAGGAGATGCGGAGAATGGAATGCGTTGCAGCCCCATCCCAGCGACATCCGGGAAATGTCTAGATCTGTAACAGGTGAACCGTCTTTAACCTTCCAAATGTTACAGATCGAGATCTTTCGGCACCGCGTCCAACCTTTGTCTCAATCTGTAACAAGTAGACAGGTTTTCGGCCTCTAGATGTTACAGATCGAGATATTTTAGCGGCAGCCAACCTTCTGTCTCGATCTGTAACAGTTGCGAGGCCAAACGGCCCCTTGTTGTTACAGATCGAGACAAACTCGGCAGGAACAACCACATCCGCGTCAGTTACACCCCTCAGCGCCCATACCACTGCCGCCTCCACTGCTCAGCCAAATCGGCCCACTGCGGAATGCCCGCCAGTCTCATCTTTTCAGCCAGCTTCCCCGGATTCTTGAGCTCATCAAACGTAAACCTCAGCACCTTATGTCCGAGCATCGTCAGATGAGACTCTCGCTGACGTTCTGCCACGAACGGGTCGACCGACTCCCGACCCTCGTCGTTCTGTAAGGCATACTTTCCCTTTCCATCGAGCTCGCCAATCACGCACGTCCCGTCCTCGAGCCTCCAGAAATAATCAACGCGAAACACTTGGCTCGAATCAAGCGGGTCACGAAACTCCACCTGCAGCTCCGGAACCGGAAAGCCGTACGCAATAAAGAATGCTCGGAACCGAGACTCGCCGCCGTTTTCAGACAGCCCGTCCGCATACGACGCAATCACCTGTGCCCTGCGATACCCTCGCCTGCCCTCGCAATCGGCGCGGAGGCGCTCGCACAAATCCCCACGTGATACGCCTTTCGCCCGCAGTGCAGAATCGGCAATCGCCAACCCGTAGGAGAACGGCGCACGCAGTAGGCAATCCTCCACCGTGCGCCAAAACGACGTCACCCGCACGCCATCAACATGCTCGAGTGCGCCCGCCATCTGCGGACGCAACAACCTGCACCCGCCGCTCAACGTCACCGAACAACCCGTCTTAACAAGAAAACGCGACCCAAGCAGATCATTCGGCACCTCCAGACCCCACAAAAGCGCCGCGTCATAGCCCCAAAACGCCCAATCGGGATGAAACTCTGCAAGCCCTTTGATGGTACGCAGCGTTCGCTCCGCCGGCGTCAGCGCATCCCAATCATGTTGAAAACAGAACAAATACGGCTCGGGCTCCGCGATATCGTCGGTTCCAACATGACGCCGCAGCCACATGAGCTCGGCATTGTCATGCGTTGCGAGCAGCGCACCTTGCTCGGTCGCCTCCGTGAGTCGCGCGAGCATCCTATTCCGCGCCAACGTGTTGCGAGTCGTATGCTTGTGCTTGAAAACGGTATTAGACACTTCCATCACCACCACATCGGACAAATGGACCATCGTCACCGTTGCCTCCGCCGACAAATGTCTTGATCTGTAACAGGAAGACCGATTTTTGGACTGTAGATGTTACAGATTGAGACATTCCCCCCAGCCAGGTGCCAAACGTCTCGATCTGTAACAGTTAGACGTTCTCCAGGCCCCTAAACGTTACAGATTTAGACATAAAGACAGAGGGCAAGGCAGGCGACAGCTGCCCATCCCCTACTTCCACTCCTGCTCGTAGATGTTGAGCGACTTTACGTACCGCCCCCGGGCGCCCATGATGTCGCGGACCAGACGCAAGAAGAAGCTGATGCACGAGGTGTCAAAGCCGTCCTGCAGGTCCTCCGGATGCACCGCACCCGGCCCATCGACCGCCGTATCGCTCAGCCGCGCGATGTCATACAGGTAGAGCTGTCCCGCCGTAAGCCAGACATCGTCGACGCAGGCGAGGCGCACCGCAATCGCGCCGTCACTCCAGTGCTCCTTCTGCACGATATGCGGATCGTAGACATCAAAGCGATGATCGGTGCGCGTGTCCTTCAGCACGACCATGCCGGACGCAGGATTCTTGTCCAAAATGCCAAAGCGCGAGAAATACTGCGTGTCGCGTACCTGCTCGAGCCGCTTGAGCGAGGCAGGCGAAAGCGATGCCGGCGGCTCGTCAACATACAGCTCGAGCAGCGTTTTGCCATGGCGATAGGGGCGCTCAAACAGCAGCCAATCGGTAAACGCCATGTTGTAGGCCATGATTTCGTTTTGCGAAGGCTCAGTGCAATAGCTGAGCCACGGGTCGACAATGATCTCGAACTGTTCGCGCGCCGGCTCCAGGAATTGAAACTTCCGCAGCATCCAAAAGTGAGCCATGTCGGCAATATCGTTGCCGACGGCTTCAGCCAGCTCTGCTCGGTCTAAAGCGTGGTCAGTCATGGCATCCTCCTCAAACTGATGGACCTCAATTTGAGCTTACGAGGAGGGTGGGCAGCCACGACCAGCACGGGCAAAATAGGCCTCCGGCTGCAAACCAGATGCTGACCAAACACTTGACGAAAAGCTTGACCGAAAATGCGCACCGCAACAAAACCGGAGGTAGACATAGACGGCCAACCAACCCTTTTGAGCCAGATGCCCGCAGCCACCACAGAAACAACAGGTGACCACAGCCCAAAAAGTCGACAAATGAACATCCGTACGTCGACAAACGAGCAAATCGCTCGCAAAGAGTGTCCCCAACGACTAGACAAAAATGACCAGTCATTGGGGACGTTCTTAAATGACTACTTTACAGCTTCAGCGCGTCGGCGACTTCGGCTGCGCAGGCCAGGGCGTCGGCCATAGCGTTCACCACGAGCGAGCTGCCGTTGCGAGCGTCACCGGCAACATACACCGGCGCGGCATCCGCGGCGACGCCGTCGACACGCGCCGCAAGATGCGAGCCCTCGGCAGCCATCACCGGCAGCGGACGGCCAGCGGTGGCGACAGGCACGCTCACCACATCGAACACGCTGTGCTCCGGACCCGTAAAGCCGCAGGCAATGAGCACCAGCTGCGCCGGCACCTCGTGCTCGGAGCCCGCGATGCGCTCGGGCTTTCCCGCCGACCAGTCCAGATCGACCACGCGCAGACCCGCAGCCGCACCCTTCTTGTCCAACAGCACCTCGAGCGTATCCACGCCCCAGGCACGCATCTCACCACCCATCGCAGCGATAGCCTCCTGCTGGCCGTAGTCGGTCTTCTTAACGTTGGGCCACTGCGGCCAGGGGTTGCTCGCCGCGCGCTTATCGGGCGCAGCCGGCAAGAACTCAAACTGGCGCACGCTGCGCGCGCCCTGACGCACCGCGGTACCCACACAGTCGTTACCGGTATCGCCGCCGCCAATGACCACAACGTCCAGGCCACGCGCATCGACCGCGAGCTCGCCGCCGTCGAGAACCGACACGGTCGAAGCCGTCAGATAGTCCACGGCGTACACCACGCCCGGGGCGTCCACGTTCGTAGCCGAAAGACCGCGCGGGGCACGGGCGCCAGCAGCCACCACCACAGCGTCAAAGCCGTTGAGCTTGGCCGCCACCGCAGGGTCCGTCACGTCGGCGCCCAGCTCGAACACAATACCCAGCTCGCGCATGAGCGCCACACGACGCTCGACCACAGACTTCTCGAGCTTCATGTTGGGAATGCCGTACATGAGTAGGCCGCCGGGGCGGTCGTCGCGCTCAAACACCGTCACGCGGGCACCGCGACGTGCAAGCTCCCATGCTGCCACCAGGCCAGCCGGTCCAGAACCAACCACGGCGACCGTGGGCGCATCCTCCCCCGCCGGCTCAAAGCGGCGCGGACCGCCGTTGGCCCACTCATGGTCGCTGATCGCACGTTCGTTGTCATGGATCGTCGTGGGCTGGCCATCGACCGAACCCAGGTTGCACGCGGCCTCGCACAGCGCCGGGCACACGCGGCTCGTGAACTCGGGCATGGGCGAGGTGAGCGACAGGCGCTCGGCCGCCTCGTCCCAGCGGCCGCGGTACACCAACTCATTCCACTCGGGAATCAGGTTGTGCAGCGGGCAGCCGCTCGGGCGTGCCTTGCCAAAGCTCGCGCCCATCTGGCAAAACGCCACGCCGCACATCATGCAGCGGCTCGCCTGGGCACGGCGTGCATCGTCGTCAAGCTCCACGTACAGCGGATCGAAATCGCGGCTGCGCTCCTCCACGGGGCGAAGCTCGTGGGTCACGCGATCGATATCAAGAAAAGCACCGGGCTTACCCATAGCACTTACGCCTCC
This sequence comes from uncultured Collinsella sp., assembly GCA_958351385.1. Lineage (GTDB taxonomy): Bacteria > Actinomycetota > Coriobacteriia > Coriobacteriales > Coriobacteriaceae > Collinsella. Next base: position 5,906 of record CATWKM010000019.1, read on the forward strand.
TTCTTGGTCGAAGCAACAGAGCTGGCGGCCACGGACGCAGCACCCGCAGCACCGCCCGCAATATCGAAGCGAGCGACATCCGCGGCGCTCGCGCGACCGGTCACAATGTCAAACGCCAGCTCCTCTGCCTGCGCATGCGTCTTGCCGACAGCCTCGCTCGCAGCGACAATCGCCAGCACACGCTCGTACTCGGTCGGAATGACCTTCACAAAGTGCTTGCTCATCGTCTCAAAGCTGTAGAGCAGCTTAATGCCGCGTGGGCTCTGTGTCGCGTCCACGTGCTCCTGGATGAGCTCGCGAATCTGCGCCAGCTCGCCGGCCGTCGGGGCCTTGAGCTCAACGCTCTCGTGGTTCACGCGGGCATCGAGCGTGCCGTACTGGTCAAAGACATAGGCCACGCCGCCCGTCATGCCGGCGGCAAAGTTCTGCCCGACCTCGCCCAGGATGAGCGCCAGGCCGCCCGTCATGTACTCACAGCCGTGGTTGCCGCAGCCCTCGACCACCACGGTGGCACCGGAGTTGCGTACGCCAAAGCGCTGGCCGGCCAGGCCGTTGATGAAGCCGTGGCCGCTCGTGGCGCCAAAGAACGCAACGTTACCCACGATGATGTTTTCGTCGAACTTGTAGGTCGCATGCGGGTTGGGGCGCACCGACACCTCGCCGCCCGAAAGGCCCTTGCCAAAGTAGTCGTTGGCGTCGCCGCACACATTGAGCGTAATGCCGCGCGGCAGGAAGGCGCCAAAGCTCTGACCGGCCGAACCATCGCAATCGATGGTGATGGAGCCGGCGGGCAGGCCCTCGGGATGTGCCTTGGTCACCGCGTTGCCCAGGATAGTGCCCACGCAGCGGTTGACGTTGGCGATATCGGCGCGGAAGCGAATCGGGCGCAGGTGCGCGCGAGCGTCGGCCGTGTAAGGCACAAACAGCGTGGAGTCGAGCGTCTTGTCGAGCTCGCTGTCCGCAGCCATCTGGGGCAGGAAGTGACGGCCGTCGGCACCCGAGATGTGGGCACCGAACTCGCAGGTCGCGCTCGCCAGCACGGGCGACAGATCGAGCAGGTTAGCCTTGCGGTTGCCCGGGACCTCGATCTGGCGCAAGCACTCGGGATGGCCGACCATCTCGTCGACGGTGCGGAAGCCCAGGCTCGCCATGACCTCGCGCAGCTGCTCGGCAACAAAGAGCATAAAGTGCTCGACATGCTCGGGCTTGCCGCGGAAGCCGCGACGCAGGCGACAGTTTTGCGTCGCGATGCCGGCGGGGCAGGTATCCTGCTGGCAGTCGCGCTGCATGAAGCAGCCCATCGAGATGAGCGGCATGGTCGCAAAGCCAAACTCCTCGGCGCCCAGCAGGCAGGCGACGGCAACATCGGTGCCGTCCATGAGCTTGCCGTCGGCCTCGAGCACCACGCGTGAGCGCAGGCCGTTTTGCAGCAGCGTCTGCTGGGCCTCGGCAAGGCCAAGTTCCAACGGCAGTCCCGCATGCCAGATAGAGTCGCGCGCAGCGGCACCCGAGCCGCCGTTGTGGCCACTGATCAAGATCTTGTCGGCAGCACCCTTGGCCACACCGGTGGCGATGGTGCCGACGCCGGCCTCGCTGACCAGCTTGACCGACACGCGCGCGCCGGGGTTGGCGTTCTTAAGGTCGAAGATGAGCTCGGCCAGGTCTTCGATAGAGTAGATGTCGTGATGCGGCGGAGGCGAGATCAGGCCGATGCCGGGCGTGGACTGACGGACCTCGGCAATCCAGGGGTAGACCTTCTTGCCGGGCAGGTGACCGCCCTCGCCGGGCTTGGCGCCCTGGGCCATCTTGATCTGGATCTCGAAGGCGCTGCACAGATAGCGGCTCGTCACGCCAAAGCGCGCACTTGCCACCTGCTTGATCGCGGAGTTCTTGGAGTCGCCGTTGGCCAGCGGGGTCTCGCGACGCGGGTCCTCGCCGCCCTCGCCTGAGTTGGAACGGCCATGCAGACGGTTCATAGCGATAGCCATGCACTCGTGCGCCTCTTTGCTGATGGAGCCGTACGACATGGCGCCGGTGTTAAAGCGGCGGACGATGTTGAGCGCGGGCTCGACCTCGTCGAGTGCCACCGGGGTGCGGCCGCTGGCATCAAAGTCGAGCAAGTCGCGCAGGCGCACGGCACGGCCGGTACGGTGCAGACGGGCGCTGTACTCCTTAAAGGTGTCGTAGCTGTCCTCACGGCAGGCGGTCTGCAGCAGGTAGACGGTCTGGGGGTCGATGAGGTGTTCCTCGCCGCCGAGCGGGCGCCACTTGGTCAGACCCAGCGTAGGCAGCTGATCGGGAGCCGGGCTCTTAAGGATGGCGAGCGCGGCGTCGTAGCGCTCGTTTTGCTCGCGCTCAACGTCCTCGACACCCATACCACCCACACGGCTCACCGTGCCGGCGAAGTACGCGTTGACGAACTCCGGCGTAAAGCCCACGGCCTCGAAGATCTGCGCCGAATGGTAGCTCTGCACTGTGGAGATGCCCATCTTGGACATGATGGAGACGATGCCGGCGGTCGCAGCCTTGTTGTAGTTGGCGATGCCCTGCTCGGCCGTCACGTCCAGGTCGCCGCGTGCCGCCAGATCGCGGATGCACGCATGTGCGTTGTACGGATAGATGCCGCTCGCGGAGTAGCCCACCAGCGCCGCAAAGTCGTGCGGGGACACGGCGTCGCCACACTCCACCACGATGTCGGCAAAGGTACGCACGCCGGCGCGGATCAGGTGGTTGTGCACGCATCCCACGGCGAGCAGTGACGGCACAGGGACCTCGCCCGCCGCAGCACGGTCGCTCAGCACCACGATGTTCACGCCATCGCGGACCGCAGCCTCGACGTCCTCGGCAAGCTGCTTGAGCCCAGCCTGCAGCGCGCCCTCGCCGGCATCGCGGCGGTAGACGGCACGGAAGCGGCGGGTCTTAAAGCCCACGCGGTCGATGGCGCAGATGCGGTCAAACTCCTCCTCGCTCAGCAGCGGACGCTCCAGGCGCACCAGCTGGCAGGCCGTACGGGAATCCTCAAGCAGGTTGCCGTGGTTGCCCAGGTAGAGCGTGGTCGAAGTTACCATATGCTCACGCAGGGCATCGATCGGAGGATTCGTGACCTGAGCGAACAGCTGATAGAAGTAGTCAAAGAACGAGCGCGTCTTCTTGGACAGGCAGGCCAGCGGTGCGTCGATGCCCATCGAGGCGAGTGGGGCCTTGCCCTGCTGGGCCATGGGACGCACGACCTCGTCGACGTCATCCCAGTGGTAGCCGAGCTTGGCCATACGCACGGCGGCGGGCACCTCGGCGTCCTCGGCGGGCGCGGGCGCGGCGGACTCATCGAGCGCGTCGACGGCCAGCGTCTCCTCGGCAATCCAGTCGTGGTAGGGCTTCTCCTTGGCATAGCGGGCGCGCAGCTCGTCGTTGTAGATCACGCGGCCGCGGGCAAAATCGACCTCGAGCATCTGACCCGGTCCCAGGCAGCCGCTCGTCAGGATGTTCTCGGGGCGCACCTCGATGGTGCCCACTTCGCTTGCCAGCATAAAGCGGCCATCGCGCGTCACGTAGTAGCGGGCGGGGCGCAAGCCGTTGCGGTCGAGGGCGGCGCCCAGCGTGCGACCGTCGGTAAAGGCGATGGCCGCCGGGCCGTCCCAGGGCTCCATGAGCATGGACTGGTAGGCGTCGTAGGCGCGGCGCTCCTCGCTCAGACTGTCGTTGTGGTCCCACGGCTCAGGCAGCAGCATGGACGCAGCGCGCGTAAGCGGGCGACCGTTCATAACCAAAAACTCGAGCACGTTGTCCAAAATCGCCGAGTCGGAACCCTCGCGGTTGATGATGGGCATCACGCGCTCAAGATCGTGCTGCAGCACGGGGCTGTACAGGTTGGGCTCGCGGGCGCGAATCCAGTTGACGTTGCCCTTGAGGGTGTTGATCTCGCCGTTGTGGATGATAAAACGGTTGGGGTGCGCACGCTCCCAGCTGGGCGTGGTGTTGGTGGAGTAGCGCGAGTGGACGAGCGCAACGGCCGTCTTGACAGCGGCGTCGTTGAGATCGATGAAGAAGCGGCGCATCTGCGTGGCGACGAGCATGCCCTTGTACACGATAGTGCGCGAGCTCATGGAGCAGACGTAGAAGATCTTGTCGCGCAGGGCAAACTCGGCATCGGCCTTCTTCTCGATAGTGCGACGGCACACGTACAGGCGGCGCTCGAAGGCGTCACCCGCCGGCGTATCGTCGGGGCGGCCCAGAAAGGCTTGCAGAATGGTGGGCATGCAGGCGCGTGCCGTCTCGCCCAGGTCGTGCGGGTCGACGGGCACCTCGCGCCAAAAGAGCAGCGGCACGCCGGCCTCGGCGCAGCCCTCCTCAAACACGCGACGGGCATCCTCTACGCCCTTGTCGTCCTGCGGAAAGAACAGCATGGCCACGCCATAGTCGCCCTCTGCCGGCAGAATCTGGCCGCACTTTTGAGCCTCTTTGCGAAAAAAGTGATGCGGAACCTGGAACAGGATACCGGCACCGTCGCCGGTGTTCTTCTCGAGTCCCGTGCCGCCGCGGTGCTCCAAGTTGACCAGAATGGACAGCGCGTCGTCCAGAATCTGGTGATGGCGCTCACCGTTGATATCGGCAAGTGCGCCGATGCCACATGCATCGTGGTCGAATTCGGGGCGATAAAGGCCCTGCTGTTGAGCGGAATCTGCCTGCATCGCGATCCTCCCCTAGATATTTAGACAGTCAGTTGAATAGGCATAGTAGGAGCATCAGGGCATCGTTGTGTTTCCCGCCCGTTTCGAAACAATCGCGTAACGCACACCTTACGAGTGGGCACCGCCGACCTCAAGGGCGGCAACAAGGCGCCCAAGTTCGGCTTGTAAGCTCACCGCTTCAAACATCTCAATCTGTAACAGGAAGGCCCAATTACGACGACTAACTGTTACAGATTGAGATGTTTTCGAGAGACAGTTCCGAATGTCTCGATCTGTAACACGAAGGGCCGGTTTTGGCGGCAAACTGTTACAGATCGAGACATTCCATAGGACCATTTCTTCCTGTCTCGATCTGTAACACCTAGGCCCAATTTCCATCCCTAGTTGTTACAGATCGAGACATTTCGGCAGCCCCCTTTCACCATCCCATTCAAATACAACAATTTTGTTAGTCTTGGTTAACTTTTAAGCTTAAAACGGGTATCCTTTGCGGCGTCAAGCAAACGGCACGCACACCGTGCCAGATCAAGGAGGCCCCTATGGCGCACCAAGCAGACCAGCAGACGATGCAACTCGTCCTTATCCGTCACGGAGAGTCCGAGTGGAACAAGCTCAACCTGTTCACCGGCTGGACCGATGTCGAGCTCACCGACACGGGCCGCGAAGAGGCGGCGGCAGGCGGCCACGCCCTCAAAGAAGCCGGTTTCGACTTTGACGTCTGCTACACTTCGCGCCTCAAGCGCGCAATCCACACCCTCAACATCGTGCTCGGCCAAATGGATCGCGAGTGGCTACCCGTCATCAAATCCTGGAAGCTCAACGAGCGCCACTACGGTGCGTTGCAGGGTCTCAACAAGGCCGATGCCGCCGCGGAGCACGGCGACGAACAGGTGCTCATCTGGCGCCGCTCCTTCGATGTCTGCCCGCCGGCACTCGAGCCGGACGACGCGCGCGACCCCCACACCCAGGAGCAATACCGCGACGTCGCGCCCGATCAGCTGCCCTATACCGAGTGCCTCAAGGACACGATCGCCCGCGCCTGGCCCTATTTCGAAGACGAGATTCGCCCCCAGATGCTCGCCGGCAAGCGCGCACTCATCGCCGCGCACGGCAACTCCCTGCGCTCACTCGTCATGAAGCTCGAGCACCTCACGCCCGAGGAGATCCTCAAGGTCAACATCCCCACTGGCGTGCCGCTCGTCTACACCTTCGATACCGATTTCAATGTCCTCGACAAGCGCTACATCGGTGACCCGGCGACCATCGCCGCCAAGATCGACGCCGTGGCCAATCAGGGCAAAGCGCACAAGTAGCCCCAACCCAAATCCGACGCGTGGCGCCGCACGACCCAGATGCGACGTCACGCCGCCCATACACAGGAGCGCACCATGCTCAACCATCTCAAACAACACTTTGGCTCCCGACGCACCGGTGGTCACGGAGGCCTAGACATTGCGCGGCATATCGGCCCCGGGCTGCTCGTGACCGTCGGCTTTATCGACCCGGGCAACTGGGCCTCCAATATGGCCGCGGGCTCGCAGTTTGGCTACGCGCTGCTGTGGATCGTCACGCTGTCCACGATTATGCTCATCGTGCTGCAGCACAACGCGGCGCACCTGGGTATCGCCACGGGCGCCTGCCTTGCCGAGGCCACGACACGTTACCTCCCCCGCTTCGTCGGGCGTACGGTGCTCGCCAGCGCCTATCTCGCGACCATCGCCACCGCCATGGCCGAAGTCCTGGGCGGCGCGATTGCCCTTCAAATGCTCTTTGGGCTGCCCGTGCGCGCGGGCTGCGTCATCGTGGCGGCAGTATCGATGGCGATGCTCATGACGAACTCCTACAAGCATGCCGAACGCTGGATCATCGCCTTCGTAGGCGTGGTAGGACTCTCGTTTTTGGCCGAGCTTGCACTAGTCAAGGTCGACTGGCCGCAAGCCGCCGCAAGCTGGATCACGCCCAGTATGCCCACTGGCTCTGCCGCGATTATCGTGAGTGTCCTGGGTGCGGTCGTTATGCCCCACAACCTTTTTCTGCACTCCGAGGTCATCCAATCCATGCACTTCGAAGGCCAAGGCGAGCAGGTTATCGAAGAGCGTCTGCACTACGAGCTCTTCGACACGCTCTTTTCGATGGGCGTGGGCTGGGCAATCAACTCGGCCATGGTCATCCTGGCCGCAACGACCTTCTTTGCGCACGGCATGGTCGTAGACGACCTCGCCGTCGCAGCGGCCACGCTCTCCCCCATCTTGGGCCCGGCGAGCTCGACCATCTTTGCGGTAGCGCTGCTGTTTGCGGGCCTCTCGAGTAGTGTGACGGCGGGCATGGCGGCGGGCACCATCACCGCGGGCATGTTCGACGAGGAATACGACATCCACGACCGACATTCCTCGATCGGGGTGGCGGCCTGTTTCGTCGGCGCAGTGACGGCGTGCCTGGTCGTCCCAAATCCTTTTGAAGGTCTCATCTGGAGTCAGGCGCTGCTGTCGCTTCAGCTGCCGATTACGGTCTTTGTGCTCATACGGCTCACCAGCTCACGCCGCGTCATGGGCAAATATGCCAATTCGCGCCCGCTCAACGCGCTGCTCGTAGGGATCGGTGCCATCGTGACGATTCTCGATGTCGTGTTGTTGACAGGGATGTAATGGGGCGGGGCACCTACTCAGGCAAACGTCTCGATCTGTAACATCTGGACCCGCTTTCGATGTCTAGATGTTACAGATTGAGATCTTCTGCCGGACGGTTTTGGTTTGTCTCGATATGTAACAAGTGGGCCCAATTTCCACCGTTAGATGTTACAGATTGAGACAAAAGGTCGGCCGGACTCACAACAGACAGGATCGGCCAACAGCAACCGTGATCCCTTGGGGGCGGAGGAAAAGGGCCCCGGCCGAGAATTCGACCGAGGCCCTTGGACAGAGCTATGTTCGGCTTTCGCCGTGTGTCTGCGAGCTACTCCTCGACGAGCTCAAACTGATCGGGACCGACGCCGCACACCGGGCACACATAATCCTCGGGCAGCTCGGGCGTATCGACCTCAACCTCGTAACCGCAAACGACGCACACGAACTTATACGTCTTCTTCTCCTCAGCCATGATGTTCTCCTCTCAAACGCGACTGGTGATGTACTTCATTTATCAGTATAGATTCTCAATAATATAATGCAAATATTTTTAAAACATTTCTAGCCTTGATACGAGGACGCCTTCGGAGGCGTCTTGCCCTTCAGGACCTTATGGTAGTAATCGTAGGTGAGCGGCGTCTCGTCACTCAAGCGCTCGGCATCCTCGACCTCGCCGATAAACAGTAGATGCGTGCCAACATCCACAGTGTCGATCAAATGGCAGCTAAACAGGGCCGCCGCGTGCTCGGGCACATAGGGCATGCCCAGAGCCGTCTCGCGGGTCTCGTATTTGGCAAACTTGTCATAATCGCTGCTGGTGCGGAACCCAAAGTTACCGATGTAGAGCATATCGGCGGTCTGATCGATCACGGTCAGCGCGAACGCTTTGGCCGAAGCGATGACGCCCGAGGTGACGTTGTCCTTGTTCACGGCAACCGAAATGCGCGGCGGCATGGACGTCACCTGCACCGCAGTGTTGATGACGCAGCCGGCGCGCAGCCCGTCTGCCGCGGCGCTCACCACGTACAGACCGCTCGGCATGGTAAAGAACGCAGTTTTGTCCATAACAATCACTCCCCTAACCCGGGTTGGAACCTCATGGATGTATGTACCCACAAAAAAGGCGGCGTCCACAACGGACACCACCTTTGAGACATATGTGTCAAAACAGTATAAGCAAGATGAGACGCCCGCAGTTGCGGTGAAATAAGGACTGAATAGCCCCTCAAACAGGCAAAACAGTCCGTATTCCACCGCAACTTATACAGAACGCCTAGCGATTGCGCTCCTTGAGGGCGCGGTCGATCTCGCGCTGGACATCGCGCTTGGCCATATCCTCGCGCTTGTCGTAAAGCTTCTTGCCGCGGCCTAGGCCCAGCAGCAGCTTTACGCGGCCGTCGGTATTAAAGTAGAGCTCCAGCGGCACCAGCGCATAGCCGCGGTTGCGAAGTTTGCCGTCAAGAAAGTCGATCTCCTTGCGGTGCAGCAGCAGACGGCGCCGACGGTCGGGATCGCGATTCCACACGCCACCATGGCTATAAGGGTGGATATGCAGGCCGACGAGCCAGCACTCCCCACCACGAATCAGTGCGAAGGTATCGGTAATCTGGCACGCGCGCTCGCGAATCGACTTGACCTCGGTACCGCTCAGCTCAATACCGCACTCAAACGTCTCATCGATAAAGTACTCGTGATGTGCCGAGCGATTCTTGGAAATGAGCTTGCGCTCGCGCTTACTGGGCATCGCCGGCCTCCTTGGCGCCATCGGCGTTTGAACCCGCAGCCTCGCGCTTTGCCCTGCGCTCGGCATTAAGCTCGGCATCGCTCTCGCGCACCAGCTTGATAATCGCCGCGCAGGCCTCCTCGCCCACCAAATCGCGAGCACGCACCGTCAGACGCGTAGCCTCCTGCTTGTCGCCGTCGCTTGCAGCATCGGTCGCGCACATGATCAGGCAGATGGCGATCTCGGCCGAAGGCGAGGTCGGCACGCCCTGCAGGGCGAGCTCACCCATCACATGGTCGTCACTCTCGTCCGCGGCATCCGGATAGGTGGTATGGATCTTGTTGAGCAGGCGCGTCGTATGCGCATCATTGGGCGCCAGGCGCAGCGCCAGACGCGCGCAGCCCACGGCTGCCGAAATGTTCTCGGTCTCGGGCTCCAAGAAGTACTGACCCAAGTTGGTGTAGGCACGTGCGGCGCACTTACCGTCGCTCGCGCGCTCCAGCACCGAGAACGAGAGCGATGCCCACTCCTGCTTGTCCTCGAGCGCGCGGAACAGCTCGGCCAAGTCCAAGCGATAGTTGCAGTTCATGGGATCCCAACGCACGGCCTGCATCAGGGCATTCCGAGCACTCACATAATCCTGCTGGCGAATGTAGGCAAACGCCATGTCGGAGTACAGGCGGTCAAAGGGAACCTCGACCTGCACCAGCTCGCGCGGATCCTTCTCCACGCGGCGATAGGCCAGGCGCTCAAACTTGCTGTCGAAGCTAAAGTACTGGCGCTTCTCCTCCGTCTTGCACTCAGCGTCGATATACTCCTCGGCGAGCTCCACCAGACGCTCAAGCAGCGGCGTCGCCGTAGCCAGGTCGCCCTGCGCCAGATAGTTCTCGGCATACGTGATGTCTTCCAAGCTGATAGGCAGGTCCATGACAACTCCTCGGTCCGGGCGGCAGACTCAACGCGCGCCTTAAATATCGGTCAATACACAAAACCCGGGTCTCTTACGAGGCCCGGGCGTTCAATTTTGGTAGCCCGTACCAGATTCGAACTGGTGATCTCCGCCTTGAGAGGGCGGCGTCCTAAACCGCTAGACGAACGGGCCATATGTAGCAAATGCAATGGCTGGGATGGAGGGAGTCGAACCCCCATTGACGGAACCAGAATCCGCTGTCCTGCCATTAGACGACATCCCAATGACTGCATCGCTGCGCTCGGCTGTGCCTTTGCGCAAGAAAGAAATATACGGGAAGTCCCGCCGTGACGCAAGCCCTAATTTTGACTTTTTTGAAATTCAGTCAAATACGGCCGACACGTGAAGGACCTGTGAAGTCGACCGCTGCACACGAAGGGCAAAACGCCGCGAGCGGTAGCCGTCAACCGTTGGCAGATTCTACCGCGAAAACGATAGCACCAGGCAACACAATCGAAGTATCAATGATCACGTAGATATCGAGGCGCCATGGACGAAGAGCTTGATTACCTATGGGAGACCCTGGGCCTCGAGATCACTGCTGACCTTTGGCCCGAACGGGACAAAATCCATCCCACTCTGCGCCCCGCCATCACGGTGATGCAGGCAAAATACCGCCGTGCATCCTTTTTGATCATGCGGATGTCATGGCACGCGGGACTCCCCGACCTTAAGCGAATCCAGTCAAGCCTCGTCGAGCTGTCCGGTATGCCGACTGTCATTTCCGAGGCGCACCTGGAGCAGCGACAGCGCGAGCGACTGCAACAGCAGCGGATTCCCTTTATCTGCCCCGGTGTTCAGGCATATCTGCCCTTTATGGACGAGGAGTACTGGAGCGGCAAGCCCAACAAGCACGTAAAGGTCTACGATCCGCACGAATGGGCACAGCTCGATGATTGAGCCGAGCGAGCCCGCCGATGGAAAACACGTCCCACCCTGAGCACTCAAAACGGGTCGCACTTTCCGCAGCCGCTACAGCAACGCCTCGACCCAAGCCGATTCCCTAAAGCCGGGAATCGCAAAGTCGTCGCCCACCAACAGCGGACGCTTGACCAGCATGCCGTCGGTCGCCAGCAGCTCGTAGCACTCCCGATCCGTCATGCCCGCATCTAGACGCGCCTTCAGGCCCAGCTCTCGATATTTCATGCCCGACGAATTAAAGAAGCGCCGCACCGGCAGTCCCGAACGAGCAATCCAGGTCGCAAGCTCATCAGCCGTGGGATTGTCCAAAACGATATCGCGGTCGATATACTCTACCCCGTGTTCGTCCAGCCATGCCTTGGCCTTCTTACAGGTCGAGCACTTGGGATATTCAACAAACAGTACGGTCATGGGAATCCTCCGAATATAGATCGGCCAACGCAGGCACACGCCACACGAGGCGCCTTCGCATGATGGGCCAATTGTAGCCCACGGGTCACACGCTAAACGAACCGTACCCCGAATCCGCGTTTGATGAACGGCAGCAGCTCCATTGCCTCGGGCGTGATATGACCCGCAACGTTCATGCGCTCCTCACCGGGAAGATCGACCCGCGCAATCTCAAGCTCGCCTTCGTAGCGCCCATAGCTGCTATTGCTCACAGCGATCGACCCCGCCTTTCGAAACAGGCCGGCACCGGCATCCATCGGCACGGAATCCGGCTTAAGCGTCGTACGCGACTCCTGAGACCTAAAGATGAGGGTGCTCGAATCGGGTCGGTCGTGATGAATCTGCCCACGCACATAGGCATAACCGGGCTCAAGCTCGCATTGCAGGTCCACGTATCCGGCGGAAACATGAGCAAACTGCGTCCAGCCCGCATCGGAAAGATCGGGGTCGCCGACCAACACAATGTCGCAATCGGCGCCATGTGCAAGCTCAAGCATATTGAGAGCAACCTTTGACGCGCTACCGCGCTGCGCCTCGACCGTCGGCAGTCCCTCGAATACTGGCCCGCGAACGTTAGCATCACCCGGCACAAAAGCCATGATTTCGAATCCAAGCGCCGCAAGACGAAGATTCACCCGAGCAATGTCCTCCAGAGCTAAACCGGTATAAGGCTTGGGGTAAAAATTGTGACAGGCGGCAAAACGAGTCACATCGGCACCGGCCTCACACCACGATGCGATTTCATCAGAACTCACCGTCGATGCATTGACCACAATGCGAAATACACCGGACAGCTCCGCGACCCGCTGGGCGCTAAAGCCATAGTCCAAACGAAGGTATTCCAACCCCAGATCGCGCAGGTCCTCGATGCGCTCAAGCCCGAGCAAATCGCACGTGCGCGGCCCCACATCGGCGATGAGCGCAATGCCGCGGGCGGAAAGCAGCGACAGCACATGACGGACCTTATCGGCATACGCCGCTCCCCCATCCTCGGGAATATGCAGTGAGGTGAACGCGTAGCGCGCACCCGCCGCGGCACCACGCTCAATCGTCCGCTCAATATCCTGCAAAGGGCTGGAAAGATAAATCGAAATACCCGTTTTCACGCTTCAACACTCCTTTAAAAAAGGCCGGCGGAGCAGTTAGCCCCGCCGGCACAACCATAGCATCAAGAAATCTGCCGCGCGCCGCGAGCCCTGAGCAACACGGCTCGCGATATCAAACTACTCGCCAAAGAACTCGTTGATCTTCTGCTCGTCGACGCCAAAGAACCACGTCAGGACAAAGCCAGCGGCATAGGCAAGCAGCATAGCGGCAACGTAGCCGAGCTGCTGACCAGGAACGACGATCAGCAGGCCAAACAGACCGGAAACGCCCTGAGAAACCGTGCCGATGTGAAGCAGCGCCGCGAGCGCGCCGCCAAATCCGGCACCCAGGCAGGCCGTCACAAACGGACGAACGAGCGGCAGCGTAACGGCATACATCAGAGGCTCGCCCACACCCAGGATTCCAACGGGAATGGACTCTGCAACGTACTTCTTGAGCTTGGCGTTCTTGGTCTTAAAGTACAGCGCCAAACCGGCACCGACCTGGCCGCCGCCAGCCATCATAAGGATGGGAAGCAGGTAATTGATACCCTTGGTAGCGCCGTCGGGATCGTTGAGCATAGCGTGGATCGGCGTGAGCGCCTGATGCAGGCCGACGGAAACCAGCGGCAAGAAGCCTGCCGACAGGATATAGCCACCCAGGACGCCCAGCTTCTCGAAGATAAAGGTCAAAACGCTAAAGATGGCAGTCGTCAGCCATGCGCCAACCGGCTGGATGACGAGCATCAGAGCAAAGGCGCCGATGATGAGCACCAGCAGCGGGGACAAGAACGTGTCGAGCGCGTTGGGCATAACCTTGCGAATCTGACGCTCCATCCAGGCAAAAAATGCGCCAGCGATAAGAGCCGTGATCATGCCGCCCGCTGCGGGGTTGTACTGCGCATTGGTGAGCGGCAGCAAGATGGCAGTGGCAGGATCGGCCGCGCCAGGCGCAAGCAGGGGCATGGCACTGTTGGCAATACACATCATGCCGGCGATGCCGCCCAGCGCAGCGGAGCCGCCAAACTCACGTGCCGCGTTATAGCCCACCAAGATGGGCAGATAGGCAAACAGGGCCCAGCCCATGGAGCGAATGCCCTGGTACCACCACTCGCCTGCAAGCGCGCCTGCCGTCGAGACGTTAATGACGTTGCAGATACCGTTGATGAGGCCAGCCGCAATGATGCCGGGAAGCAGGGCGACGAAGACATTGGAAATCTTCTTGAGGAAGGCCTGAACCGGCTTGGACTCGTACTTGGCCTTCTGCGCGGCCTTGTTTGTGGCCGCAGCGTCAACCACGCTCTCGTCAGCAACGCCTTTCGCAAGGCCGGTGAGCTTGGAGAACTCCTCGAGCACCTTATTCACCTTGCCCGGACCCAGCACGATCTGCATCGTGTCGTCCTCGACCAGGCCCATCACGCCGTCGAGTGCCTTAATGCCCTCCGTGTCGACGTTGCCCGCGTCTTTGACGGTCACGCGCAGGCGCGTCATGCACGCCGCGTTTGCGAGCACGTTGTCTTTACCGCCCAAAAGGTCCAGCAGCTTTTGAGCCAGCTCTTTGTTCGTCATAACTCCTCCTTGTATTGGGTATCTCGTCTGGATGTCATATCAGCTCACGCCGCGCACCTATTGGGCGTCGGCATTGCTCTTCTCATGGCCACTCACCGCAGCACGGACATGGCCTCTCGCTCGCTCAAGAGCTACCGCAGCCTGCTCGGCATCGCAGTCCAGCAGTACCGAGACAATAGCGGTTTTTACGTGGCCGCCGGCATCTGCAAGCGTCTGAATAGCGCACTCGCGCGTGCAGCCGGTCGCCTCCATCACGATGTTCTGGCCGCGCACCACCAACTTCTCGTTCGTCTGCTGCACATCGACCATCAGGTTTTGGTATACCTTGCCGATCTTGACCATGGCACCGGTCGAAATCATGTTGAGAATGAGCTTTTGAACCGTTCCCGCCTTGAGCCTCGTTGAGCCGGTCAGTACCTCGGGACCGGGCACGGGTTCAATGGCAAGATCTGCGCTCTCCCCGATCTTCGACCCTTGGTTGCAGGCAATTGCGATCGTCTTGCACCCAGTTGCCTTGGCGTACACAAGGCCGCCCACCACATAGGGAGTACGACCGCTTGCCGCCAGGCCAACGACAAGATCCTTGTCCGAGAGTCCACGCTCCCGCAGGTCGCTCGCGCCAAGCTCCTCGCTGTCTTCGGCACCTTCGACAGCCTTGATAAACGCCGTCTCGCCTCCGGCAATGAGCCCGACAATCAGATCGGGTGACACGCCAAACGTGGGCGGACACTCCGAAGCGTCGAGTACACCCAGACGACCGCTGGTGCCTGCGCCCATGTAAAAGACGCGCCCGCCGCGCTCGAGTGCCTCAGCAGCCCAGTCGATTGCTGTGGCAACCTGGGGCAACACCTTCGTGACCGACTGGACGGCACGAAGATCCTCATCATTCATCGTCGTGACGATTTGCAGCGATGTCATCGTATCGAGGTCCATAGACCTTTGATTACGCTGTTCGGTCGTGAATTTTGTTAAATCGAGCATTTCATTCACCTCATCTTTCCTGTTTCTCGATGTAGTTTTGCTTAATGACATGCGTCGCCCGTTCGTAGTCGTTGGCAACGTAAGCAGCGTACAGGGCATCGACAACCATAAGCTGGGCCATACGCGAAGCCATGGCACCGCTGCGGACCAAGGGCTCACTCGCAGCGACGCCGAGCACGGCATCGGCCACGGTGGCAAGCTTGGATGATCCATCTACTTTGGTAACGGCCACAACGGGACAGTTGTGACGTTGAGCCTCGGCGGTGCAGTCCAGCACCTCTTGCGTCAAGCCCGAGTAGCTAAAGGCGATCGCCATATCGCCCTCATGCATGTTCTTGGCACACAAGAGCTGATCATGCCAGTCGTCGTACAGATGGCACTCTTTGTCGACACGCATGAGCTTTTGCGCCAGATCGTGCGCGACCAAACGAGAGGCACCGATACCGAACAGATTGACCGCGCGTGCCCGCTTAAGATAGGCCGCACATCGCTCCAAGACGGTGTAATCGAGCGTTCGCGCCGTCGCTTCGATCGTGCGCACGTTGCTTTTCATCACCTTCCCCACGATACGTTCGACGCTGTCATCCATGGAGATGTCCTCGAGGGCAACGTCTTTCTTGTCACCCAAGAGCGCCAGCTCGGCAATCAGTTCGCGCTGGAACTCCTTGTAGCCCGCAAAACCCAAGCGCTTGCAAAAGCGCAAAATGCTCGAGGGCGAGGAGAACGTGGCATCGGCAAGACCGCGAACGGACAGCCCGACCACCTCGTGCGGATGAGCGCTTACATATGCGATGACATTGCGTTCCGCCGGGCTCGCGCTGAGCTCACGCTCGCGAAGCCGCAAAAGCAATCCGTTTGCCATCTCAAACACCTCCGTTGAGAAGAATTAAAGATCAACGAACGATTCGTACCGGATACAAACAGCTTTTACGGTACATTGTGCCGCATCGTGGCGCACAAAGGGCGAGCGTTCTACCGCTCGCCCCTCAAATCCGACCGCTCGGAAATACGCGCGACACAAAATAATTCAACAAGGTCGCATTATCAGAAACGGGTTTGTTACCGGCTAGCGCCTCGCATGGGCGCCAATCGGCCGAGTCGCATAGTGCACCAACGCCGCTGCCAGCAATACCAGCAGCATCGCGGTGACATAGCCCGCAGCATCGAATCCTAAATCGATAACGTCGAAATGCCTGCCGGGAACAAAGATCTTATGTACCTGATCGCCAACGGAGCAGACGGCGCAAAAGAGCAACACGGGCACGCAACGGGAGCACACGCTCCACGGACGCCCGGAAAAGCAAACCACGACCACCGAGGCGAACAATCCGACGAAGAAAAACTCTACGGTATGGGCAACGCGACGGACGTTCGTGCCCACCCACATGCGAATGGAAGCAAGTCGGCCAGACCGTACATTCGAGGCAGCCGAATCGGTGCCCCCGGTCATTCCGCTCTCCGTCTGAGCTTCACCCGTGGCATCGGCAGCCTGTACGCCCGTAGCTTGACCCTCCACCACACGCGCGGTGGACTCGCTCAGCAACGACGTCTCCACCGCATTTTGCTCCGTCAGCACCCAGATGCCCGCCAGCGTTGCAGCGAACAGAACGATCGCGGTCCATCCGATTATTTGTTTTACGCGCGCCAAGGGCCTACCTCCTTTTTTGAATTTCAGCGAGTGTAGCCCCAAATGACATCGCCATAGTATCAAAATTTGAATCGCAACAGGAAGCGACAAAGCGACGCAAACCCCTACCCCGCCTCGCGCATCCAGCGATCAAACGTCCCCACGCACACGCCCAGGCACTTTGCTGCCTGGCTGCGGGTAATATCGCCCGCCTCATAGCTATCCCGTACCAGATCAAACTGAGGAGGGCACGGCTTGCGAGGTCGACCGAAACGGACCCCTCGCGCCCGCGCCGCCGCAATCCCCTCCGCTTGGCGCCGATGGATATTCTCGCGCTCCACCTGCGCCACGTAGCTCAGCAGTTGTAGCACAATATCGGCAATCAGGGTATTGGTCACATCCGGCGCGCCGCTGGCCCTGGCGCGCGTGTCAAGCAATGGCATGTCCAACACCACAATGGCAACCCCGAGCTCCTTGGTAATGCGACGCCATTCCTCAAGAATCTCGGAGTAATTACGACCAAGTCGGTCGATAGAAAGCACCACCAGCACGTCCCCGTCTCCCAGGACGTGCAGCAGCTCGCGATAGCGCGGTCGATCGAAGTCCTTGCCGCTCGCATGGTCGGCATAAATATTCGCCGAGCCCACGCCATAGGCGCCCAGCGCATCCAGCTGCCGATTAAGATTCTGATCGCGCGAACTCACCCGCGCATAACCATACACCGTCGCCATCTCATCCCCGCTTTCTTGTAAACCTGCCAAAAAGGGACAGGTTTATTTTGGTAGGTTTTACCTCTCGAATAGCAGGTAAGCGGGCGGCCGAGCAGACGGCAAGGTAGCCATGATCCAAATGCGGAGGGCGGCCCCGAAAGACCGCCCTCCGCTCTCCCGCCATGAGTCGAGATTTGGCTAATGGATAAGCTTAAAGTCCAAGTGCCCACGCGTGGTATTGACGCGCGAGACCTCGATAATCACGCGCTGGCCCAGTTCATAGCGAGTCCCCGTGTCGGCGCCCGTCAGCGTAAGCGCATCCTCGTCGAACTCGAACCACTCGTTGCCCAGGCTCTTGATCGAAACCAAGCCTTCGACCTGCGTCAGGTCCAAGCGCACAAAGAGGCCCATGCTGCTAACCCACGAGACGGTTCCGGCATAGCGCTCGCCCAGACGGTCCTCATAGTACTGGGCAATCTTGATCTTTTGCGTCGCATGGCTGGCGGCATCTGCCGCGCGCTCGGCATCGCTGCATGCGCGGCAGATCTGCGGCAGAATGCGCGGCAGCGACTCGCGCCCCTTGCCGATCAGCCGCGGCGTACGGACCAGGGCGTCCTTGCCGCCGAGCTGCTCATAGGCCAACTGCAGTTTGAGCACGCGGTGCACCACCAGATCGGGGTAGCGACGGATGGGACTCGTAAAGTGACAGTAGCACGGCGCGGCGAGCGCAAAGTGGCCCTCGTTGCGCGGCTTGTACAGTGCGCGCTGCATGCTGCGCAGAAGCAGCGTGTTGACGAGCGGTGCGTTGGCCGTACCGGCGGCAGCATCAACTGCAGCCTGTAGCTCATCGGGACTCCCCAGGGCGATACCGGCAGCACGGCGATCGTCGATGATGCCCAGCTGCGCCAGCGCAACGGCGGCACCGTGCAGGCTATCGGGGCTCGGATCCTCATGCACGCGATAGCAGGCCTCGATATCACGGTCTGCCAGCCACTCTGCAACGCACTCGTTGGCGAGTAGCATGGCTTCCTCGATAAGCGACGTGGCACACGAACGCTCGCGCGCCACAATCTGCACGGGTACTCCGTCCTCATCCAATAGAGCGCGAATCTCGGCCGTGTCAAAATCGACTGAGCCGCGGGCACGACGAATACGACGGCGAAGTTCGGCGAGTTCGTTGGCGGCAACCAAAAAATCGCCCAGGTCGACGTTATAGCCGCGGGCTGTCTCTTCGCATGCAAGCCCACGCTCAAGCGCCTCCTCGCGCGAGGCCTCGGCAGCCGCAACATCCTCAGCGGCGCCTTCCAGCACCCCATACTCCACCGCGCCGGCACGCACCAGCAGCGCCTCGGCGCCGTCATAGTCCATACGCACACGCGAGCGAATCACGCTGGGGTACGGATCGTAATGCCGCACGCGACCCTGCGCATCGAGTTCAATGTCAACGGTAAACGCAAGACGGTCCTCGTCAGGGCGAAGCGAACACAGGTCACAGGACAGGCGTTCGGGCAGCATGGGAAGCACGCGATCGGCCAGATACACCGATGTCGTACGATGGCGAGCCTCAAGATCGATATGCCCGTCCCAAGCCACATAGTGAGAAACGTCAGCGATATGCACACCCAGCTTGTAGCCACCCTCGGGCGTGCGCTCAAGCGAAATGGCATCGTCAAAGTCGCGCGCGTCGACCGGGTCGATCGTGATGACAAAGCGGTCGCGCAGATCGCGGCGGAGCGGGTCCTTAAGCGCCGCGGACACATCGAGCGAAAGCCCCTCGGCCTCGTCCAGCGCGGCCTCGGGATAGCTATCGGTATAGCCGTAACGCGCCATCACGTATTGAACGCCCAAATCGGGCGCGTCATCTCCGCCAATGCGGCGTTCGATCGTCACGGTGCCCGATTCCAGGCGCGTCGGGTAGGTCAAAATGCGCGCGACAACGGCATCACCCGGGTGGACGCCCAGACGATCCGCCGAGGTATCCTCGGGCAGAATGAAGAAGTCGGCCTTCAGGCGCGAATCGAGCGGCTCGATCACACCGAGCGGACCGGCGGTATGGTACGTACCCACCACGCTTATGGCTGCGCGCTCAACCACGCCTTCGATCACGGCGCGCCGCTCACCGTGCGGGCTGTTCTTAATGCTCACGGCAACGGTATCGCCATCCATGATCTCGCGCTTACCGCGGCCCATAACCTTGTAGTCGCCGCTCTCGGTTATGACATAGGCGCCATGCTCATGGAGCTGCACGCGCCCGGTCAGGCTCGGACGGCGTTCGCTGCGCACCGGCCCACGCTTATTGCGGGCACCGCGCTTATGCTTGTTATTGCGCCCCATGGCGCCTCCTTGCTATCGATGACAAACTCCAAAGAGTCTACCCAAATGATTCGCTTTCCTGCCGTCCCCTAGAGATCAAAAAACGGGCCGCCCCATAAGAGACGACCCGTTGGAAGGAATGAATTCCAGACATGCCTACACGCGCAGGTAGCGGCGCATGGCTATGGCAGAACCAAAGAGACCGATAATCACACCGACCAGAATCAGCGCAGCATAGGTCACCAGGTAGTACTGCATCGGCAGGGCAAACGACATCCAGCCGATGCTCTCCTGCAAACGCGGAATCATCAGATTGCGCAGCAGCTCCAGAACGCCGATGGAAAGCAGCGAGCCCAAAATGGCCTGCAGTACGCCCTCGGTGATAAACGGGCCGCGAATGAAGCCGTTGCTGGCGCCGACCAGACGCATAATCGCAATCTCACGACGACGCGCCGTGATGGACAGGCGAATCGTGTTGTTGATGAAGATGAATGCGATAAAGGTCAGAAGGCCAACGAGCACCACGGCGGCGATGCGGATGTAGTTGGTCACCTGGAACAGGCGGCTCACTTCCTCCTGGCCGTACAGCACGCTCGCGTTGACGTCGCCGTCATCCGCGATCTTCTGGAAGTCGGCGTTCTTCTTGAGCTTCTGGGCCGTGCTTTCGACCTTGGACGGATCGTCCATCTCAATTGCAAACGAAGCCGGCAGCGGGTTCTGGCCATCGAGCGCGCTCATGGTGGCGTCGGCGTTGCCCGACATCTTGCTCGTATACTCGGCCAGCGCGTCGTCCTTGTCCTTATAGGTCACGGACTTGACGTTATTCCACGTCTTAAGCTCGGCCTCAAAAGCCTGGACATCGGCCTGATCGGCGTCATCGCTAATGAACGCGTTGATGACAACCTGATCCTCGACGGTGCCGATCACGGAGTTCAGCATCGCGGAGCCCATGATGAACAGGCCGATGATAAACAGCGAAAGGAAGATCGTGATGACGGCGCCGAGCGAGGTAGTCCAGTTACGGAAGAAGTGACTGATTGCCTCTTTGAAGGAGTAGCCCACGTTAGTTGGTGCCATAGTTGCCGTAACCTCCCCTCTCCTGGTCGCGGATAACGTGGCCGCCCTCGAGGGCGATCACGCGACGGTGCATGCTATCGACCATCTCGCGGTCGTGCGTGGCGACGATCACGGTGGTGCCGGTGCGGTTAATACGCTCGAGCAGCTTCATGATGCCCAGCGAGATCGCCGGGTCGAGGTTACCCGTGGGCTCGTCGCAGATCAGCAGCGGCGGACGGTTGACCATAGCGCGGGCGACGGCGACGCGCTGCTGCTCGCCACCGGAAAGCTGGTCGGGCAGCGAGTCCATCTGATCGGCCAGACCGACCAGACGCAGCACCTCGGGCACCTGGCTGCGAATGACGCCCTTGGGCTTGCCGATGCACTGCAGGGCAAACGCCACGTTTTCGTAGGCGGTCTTTTGCGGCAGAAGCTTAAAGTCCTGGAACACGGCGCCAATCTGGCGGCGCAGGAACGGAACCTTGCGGTTCTTGATCTTCATGAGGTCCTGACCGGCGACCAAAATACGACCGCTTGTGGGCTTGACGTCGCGGTTGAGCGTCGACAGCAGCGTGGTCTTGCCCGAGCCGGAGTGACCGACCAAAAAGACGAACTCGCCCGGATAGATCTCGATGTTAATGTCGTCGAGCGCGGGCTTGTTGGGCTGCGCCGGATAGATCTTGGTGACATGCTCCATAAGGATGACGGGCTCGACACCGGCCTGCTTGGCCATCTTCTTGCGGCTGGCCTGCGGATCGATGGGCGCAAACACCGACGTAAAATCGGGGTTGTTGAGCGCGTTATCGAGGCTTGCGACCTCGGCTGCCTGATCGCTCTCGACCACCGGGGCAGCAGGCTGCGTGGGATCGGGAATGGCGGCAAAGAGACCGGACTGCGCAGGCTGAGGAACCGGCGTCGCAGGGGCCATGGGGTCGGGAATGCCGGCCATGGTAGGCTGCGGCGTGGCGGCGCCAGCCTGAGGCTGCTCCACGCGAGCGGTCACGGCCTGAACGGGCTCAAAACCCGCCGTGCCGGAAAGCGCGACATCGCTGGTGGGATTGTAGGCAAAGGGATCGGATGCCGGCTGTGCCTGATCTGCCGGCTGAGTGGGGGCCTGAGCAACAGGCTGGCCCTCTGAATCCGGAGTGGCGAAACGACTGCCCTGGACGCCCGTCTGCGTCTTGGGGGCATCATCGCCCGCACCGGAGGTACGGAAGTGGTTACCCACTGGTGCTCCTTATCGTCGTGCGTTTAAACTACATGAGCGCTTTGTATTTTAGCAGCATTAGCTTTACTGCACATAAGAAGCATGGCGGGGTTTGGATCTCACCGGCCGGGCGCAGGGTTACCTCCCAAATCGTCCTCGCGCATGGCCGGCATTTGTCCTGCTCCTGCGGAGCTGCGGACAAACGCCGGCCTGCGCTGCGGAAAGATTTGGGAGGTAACCCTGCGCCCGGCCTGCGGCTACTATGGGGCCGACGCACCAACTTGAGATGCTGCGCATACAAAGTTGGAAGGGTCTGAATTGCACTTCGTTGGGATGGGCCCGTTTCCCCATGGGAACTTTGCTTGGCAGGACTCTAATTTAAATTCAGCATAAACAGGGGCGCCCTCTTTGAGGACGCCCCTGTTCTGGCTTGTTTGCGGTTGTCGACGCGATACTTTGCCTCGTCTTGCCTTATGCCAAGAACTCCTTGGTGGTCGCCACGATGTTGGCGGCGTCCAGGCCATACTTGTGCAAGAGCTCGGCGCCCGGGCCGGACTCGCCAAAGGTATCGTTGACGCCAATCTTCTTGAGCGGCGTCGGGCACTGCTCGCACAGGACATCAGCAACGGCGCTGCCCAGGCCACCGATCACAGAGTGCTCCTCGACGGTCACGACGTGGCCGGTCTTGGTGGCGCTCTTGACGATCAGGTCGGCATCGATGGGCTTGATGGTGTGCATGTTGATGACCTCGGCATCGATACCCTTGGCAGCAAGCTGCTCGGCGGCCTCGAGAGCCTCGCCGACCATCAGGCCGCAGGCGATGATGGTGACGTCGGCGCCCTCGCGCATGACAATGCCCTTACCCAACTCGAACTTGTAGGTCTCGGGGTCGTTAATAACCGGCGAGGCCAGACGGGCGAAGCGCATGTACACCGGACCGTCGCACTCGTAGGCGGCGCGCGTCACGGCGCGGGCCTCGACGTCGTCGGCAGGAACGATAACGGTCATGCCGGGGATGACGCGCATCAGGGCGATATCCTCGCAGCACTGGTGTGTGGCACCGTCCTCGCCCACCGAGATACCAGCGTGCGTGGCACCGATCTTAACGTTGAGGTGCGGGTAGCCGATGGAGTTGCGGACCTGCTCAAAGGCGCGGCCGGCGGCGAACATGGCAAAGGTGCTCGCGAAGGCAACGCGACCGGTGGTTGCGATACCGGCGGCAACACCCATCAGGTTGCTCTCGGCAATGCCCACATCGAAGAAACGGTCGGGGCAGGCGGCCTTAAACTTACCGGTCTGCGTGGCGGCGGCCAGGTCGGCGTCGAGGACCACAAAGTCATCGTGCTCGTTGGCGAGCTCGACGAGGGCCTCGCCGTAGCTTACACGCGTGGCAATTTTCTTGACGTCTGCCATCCTAGAGCTCCTCTCCGGCGGCCGTGAGCTCTGCCATGGCCTGCTCAAACTGTTCATCGTTGGGGGCCTTGCCGTGCCAACCAACCTGGTTCTCCATAAAGGACACGCCCTTGCCCTTCAGGGTCTCGGCGATAATGGCGGTCGGCTGCCCCTTGGTGGCGCGAGCCTCGGCAAAGGCGGCGCGGATCTGGTCGAAATCGTTGCCGTCGGCAAGCTCCACCACGTGGAACTTGAAGGCGCGGAACTTGTCGGCGAGCGGCATGGGGTCGTTGACTTCCTCGACGGGACCGTCGATCTGCAGGCCGTTGTGGTCGACGATCACGCAGAGGTTGTCGAGCTGCTGGTTGCCGGCAAACATGGCGGCCTCCCAGACCTGGCCCTCCTCGCTCTCGCCATCGCCCAGCAGGGCGTAGGTGCGATAGTCGTCGCCCCAGTGCTTGGCGGCAACGGCCATGCCCACGGCGGCGGAGATGCCCTGGCCGAGTGAACCGGTGGACATGTCAACGCCCGGAGTGTCGTTCATGTTGGGATGGCCCTGCAGGTGGCTGCCGATGTGGCGCAGCGTCTCAAGATCCTCCTTGGGGAAGAACCCGCGCTCGGCGAGCACGGCGTACAGACCCGGAGCGCAATGGCCCTTGGAAAGCACAAAGCGATCGCGGTCGGCCTTGCGGGGATCGGCCGGGTCGACGTTCATTTCCTCAAAGTACAGATAGGTCATGATGTCGGCAGCGCCGAGCGAACCGCCCGGATGGCCGGACTTGGCAGCGTGCACGCCGGTGACGATGCCCTTCCTTACCTCGTTGGCAACCTTTTTGAGCTCTTCGTCGCTCATTGTGCCTTCCTTTCATCCTCATTAGACAAAATGCGCACGGCACCGAAGGTAATCCCAACACAGCCGCAATGCACGTACGTCATTCATTATGCTGGAAACTGATGGCTTTACCAGAGTTTTTATCATTATTTGAACAATTTAGCAGGCAGAACCGCTGATGAAACGGTTTATCAATGTGAACGTCTTTTGGATGGGACGCGGTCGGCCCTACGCGCTAATGTCCTTGAATCCCTCGCCGAAAGCTTCCGTAACGTCGGCGACCGTCACAATGGCGTGAGGATCGCGCTCGCGCACGATCGTCTTGAGGGTATTGAGCTCTCGACGGTTCACGATGACCATGATCACCGGCTTCTCGGCACCCGAATACATGCCAGTCGCCTTAAACTTGGTACAACCACGACCCAGGCCATACATGATATCGGCAGCGATATCAGGGAACTTGTCCGAGATGATGAGTACCATACGGCGTTTGTTGCCACCATCGACCACGGCATCGATCACGTAGCCGCTAATGACCATCGAAAGGCCTGCATATAGTGCATTTTCGATTGAAAAGACCGGAGCCGACAGCGCGCATACGGCAACATCGATCGCCATGACGGTCGATCCCACGGGCAGCGAGGTATTACGCGAGATGATTTGGCCAATCGTGTCCGAGCCGCCGGTGTTGGCGCCGGCGCGCAGCACCATGCCGTAACCGATGCCTGTAATAATGCCGCCCCACATGGCAGGGAGCATCAGGTCCGCATCCGCCAGAGGTGCTACAAACGGGGCGAACAGATCGGTAAAGAAGCCCAGCAGCACAAAGCCCGTCGCGGTCTGCACCACGTAGAACATGCCGCCCTCGCGCATAACGACCAGCAACAGCAAGGCGTTCATCACGATCGTCTGAATACCAACGGGAAGCGATATGCCGCGCGATGCGCCGACCGCCTGGATAATGGTGGCAAGGCCCGTAACACCACCGGCAGCAAGGCCGTTGGGAATCAAAAACAGGTCGGTCGCAATAGCGGCCAGAGCGCACCCCAACATAATCTGGGGCAGGTCGTGAAAGAAGTTCATCGATAGAATGCGCTTGATGTCCAGACGATATGCCATGCTACCTCCCTCAAAAAAGCGCACCCAAACGGATGCGCTTCGAACTTCTTGCTGTATTCGATTCTACCGATTCGCCGAACAAAAACCACCCCTGCGCAGGGTTTGCTTTGGATACAAAACCACCCTACTCGGAGGGTTTTATCCATTTCCACATAAACCGGGCGGTTTATGCAGATGGGATCTCTGCGTCAGCGTTGCCAGTGGCCCAGCGATGGTAGCCAATAACAAACGGGTCCAGGTCGCCATCGTCAAGAACTGCCTCGACGTTGCTGGTCTCAACGCCCGTGCGTAGGTCCTTAACCATCTGATACGGGTAGAGCACGTAGCTGCGGATCTGGTTGCCAAAACCAATCGTGGTTTTGGGTCCGCGAATCTCATCCAGGGCCTCGGCGCGCTTCTCGAGCTCAATCTCGTACAGGCGAG
This sequence comes from uncultured Collinsella sp., assembly GCA_958351385.1. GTDB lineage: Bacteria > Actinomycetota > Coriobacteriia > Coriobacteriales > Coriobacteriaceae > Collinsella. Next base: position 31,596 of record CATWKM010000019.1, read on the forward strand.
CCTTGAGGATCTGCATGCACGCGGCCTTGTTCTGGATCTGGCTGCGCTCGTTTTGGCAGGTGACCACAATGCCGCTGGGGAAATGCGTCACGCGCACGGCGGAGTCGGTGGTGTTAACGCCCTGACCGCCCGGGCCGCTCGCGTGGTACACGTCCACGCGGATGTCATCGGGACTGATTTCGATGTCGATATCATCGGGTAGCACGGGAATGACCTCGACGCCGGCAAACGTGGTCTGGCGGCGCTTCTTGTCGTCGGTGGGGCTAATGCGAACCAAGCGGTGGACGCCGGCCTCGGCGCGCAGCATGCCAAATGCGTCCTTGCCCTCGACGGTAAAGGTCGCGCGGTCGATGCCGATGACCTCAGCAGCGGGGCAGTCGTTAATCGTGACCTTCCAGCCGCGACGCTGGCAGTACTTCATGTACATCTTAAAGAGCATGAAGGTCCAGTCCTGGGCCTCCAGACCACCCTGTCCGGGCTTGATGGTCACAATGGCATCGCCGTGATCGAACTCACCGGTAAACCAGCTCGAAAGCTCAAGCTCATCGATGGCACGGGCCAGGCGCTCAGCCGTGGCTGTAGCCTCCTCGCGAAGGGCGGCGGCATCGGGGTCATCCCCCATCTCCTCGGCAAGCTCCAGCGCGGCGCGGGCATCGGAAAGCTCGCCGCGCGCGTTGTCTACGGCAGCGATATCTTCCTTGGTGCGCGCGATTTCCTCCATGGTGACACGGGCGGCGTCGGCGTCATCCCAAAAGCAGGGGGCCACGCTTTTGGCCTCGAGCTCGGTCACGCGCGTGCGCTTTTCGTCCAAGTGGAGATACGACTCGACCTCGCCGAGCCGGTCCGCAAACGCGTCCAACTCGGCGGGCGTTACCTCTAAAGCCTCAGCCATTAACGATTCCTGCCGTGGCAGTACTTAAACTTCTTGCCGCTACCGCAGGGGCACGGGTCGTTGCGGCCCACGTTGACGTACGGATCGTCGCTCTCGGACTTGCGATAGGTGGTCACCTTGCCACCGTTGTTGACGGCAGCCGGACCACCCTGGACAGCCGTGCGGGCCTGCACCTGCGCCTGCTTGCGCAGCACCGAGTCGCCGTTGTCACCATCGACCTCGGCAGGACCGGAGAAGTGCGCACCCTCGAGCGCGGGCTCCTCCTTGTGCTCCACGGCACGCGGGGCAGCCTTGATCTCGATGCGCAGAACCGTGCGCAGGTAATCCTCGTACATGGTGTCGACGAGGATCTGGAACGCGCCGTAGGCCTCGGTCTTGTACTCGACCAGCGGGTCGCGCTGGCCAAAGCCGCGCAGGCCGATGCCGGTCTTGAGATAGTCCATCTCCTGCAGGTAGTTCATCCAGCGGGTATCGATGACGCGCAGCATGACCTGGGTGTTGAGCTCGCGCATCAGGTCCTCGCCCAAGCGCTCGGCCTTCATGTTGTAGCACTTCTCTACGTAAGCCAGGACATCGGCAGCCAGAGCCTCATAATCCTCGTCGGGGAACTTCGGCGTATCGATGTGGCCGGTGAGCTCCACAACCCACTTGCGCAGGCCCTCAAGATCGCGCTCGCCCTCGTGGCTGTCCTTGGTGCAGAACTCCTGCACGCAGCGGTACACGGTATCGTGCATGACCTCGGTGATGTGGTCGGTCAGGTCCTTGCCGTCCAGAATCTTATTGCGCTCAGCGTAGATGACCTGGCGCTGCTTGTTCATGACGTCGTCGTACTCAAGGACGCTCTTGCGCATGGAGAAGTTGATGCTCTCGACCTTGTGCTGGGCGCTCTCGACGGCCTTGGAGATGATCTTGTGCTGGATGGGCATGTCGTCGCCCATGTCGGCCGTGACCATCATCTTGGAGACGCGGTCCATCTTGTCGCCGCCGAACAGGCGCATGAGGTCGTCCTCGAGCGACAGGTAGAACTGGGTCTCGCCCGGATCGCCCTGACGGCCGGAGCGGCCGCGCAGCTGGTTGTCGATACGACGGGACTCGTGGCGCTCGGTGCCGATAACGGTCAGGCCGCCGGCGGCAAGCACGCGCTCGCGCTCGGCCTTGCAGGTCTCCTTGGCCTCGGCGTTAAACTGCTCGAGCTGCTCGGGCGTCACGTCCTCCATGGTCAGGCCCTCGTACTCAAGGCGTTCGCGCACCAGCTCGTCGGGGTTGCCGCCCAGCAGGATGTCGGTACCACGACCGGCCATGTTAGTAGCGATGGTCACGGCGCCGTAGCGTCCGGCCTGGGCAACGATATGAGCCTCGCGCTCGTGATGCTTGGCGTTGAGGACCTCGTGCGCGATACCGCGCTTGGTAAGGGCGGCCGACAGCTTCTCGGAGCTTTCGATGGAGACGGTGCCCACCAGGACCGGCTGGCCCTTGGCGTGACGTCGCTCGACGTCGTCGGCAACGGCGTTGTACTTGGCCTGGATGGTGCGGTACACCAGGTCCTCGTGGTCGACACGCTGAACGGGCTTGTTGGAGGGGATGACCTCGACGGGCAGCTTGTAGATCTCGCGGAACTCGGCGTCCTCGGTGAGTGCCGTACCGGTCATGCCGGAGAGCTTGTCATACAGACGGAAGTAGTTCTGCAGGGTGATGGTAGCCAGCGTCTGGTTCTCCTCGCGCACGAGCACGCCCTCTTTGGCCTCGATGGCCTGATGCAGGCCCTCGGAGTAGCGGCGGCCTTCCATGATGCGGCCGGTGAACTCGTCGACGATTTTGACCTCGCCGTTGGTGACCACGTATTGCTTGTCGCGGTGGAACATGTACTGGGCCTTCAGCGCCTGCTGCAGGTGGTTGACCAGCTGGCCCGAGAGGTCGGCATAGATGTCATCGATGCCCAGGCGGCGCTCGATCTTCTTAAGGCCGCGCTCGGTGGCGGCGATGGTGTGCTTGGCCTCGTCCATGACGTAGTCGCCCGTGGGCTCGACGTCCTCGGTGGCGGTGAGCATGTCGTGCGACACGTCCTCACCGCGCTCCAGGCCGCGCACGGCGCGCGCGAAGTCCTTATAGGTGCTGGCGGACTTGGTGCCGGCGCCCGAGATAATCAGCGGGGTGCGAGCCTCATCGATCAGGATGGAGTCGACCTCGTCGACGATGGCGTAGTTGTGGCCGCGCTGTACGCGCTGCTCGGGCCGGGTAACCATGTTGTCGCGCAGGTAGTCGAAACCGAACTCGGAGTTGGTGCCGTAGGTGACGTCTGCCTGGTAGGCCGGGCGCTTAAGCTCGAGCGGCATGTTGTTCTGGAGCAGACCGACGGTCATGCCCAGGTACTTATAGATGCGGCCCATCCACTCGGAGTCGCGCTTGGCAAGGTAATCATTGACGGTAACGACGTGCACGCCCTTGCCGGCAATAGCGTTGAGATAGCCGGCCAACGTGGAGACGAGGGTCTTACCTTCGCCGGTCTTCATCTCGGCGATGTGGCCCTCGTGCAGTGCCATGGCGCCAATGAGCTGCACGTCAAAGTGGCGCATACCCATGGTGCGCTTGGAAGCCTCGCGCACGGTGGCAAAGGCCTCGGGGAGCATGTCGTCAAGCGACTCGCCGTTGGCGTAACGCTCGCGGAACTTATCGGTCTGGCCGCGGAGTTCCTCCTCGGTCATCTTCTCAAACTGGGGCTCAAGACCGTTGATCTGGTCGACGATCTTGTAGTAGCGCTTAAGGTCCTTATCGGATCCAAAGGACAGCAGCTTTGACATGAATCCCATGTGGTTTTCCTTTTTGGCCATCGCCCACGCCGTGCAGCTGCGGGCGAGTTAAACACAGATGATTGTACTTTAGCCAAACAAGGCGCGGCCTATACGGTCGACCTCGACCGCCACGTAATAACTATGACCAACCTGCCACAATGGGACAGGTTTATTTTGGCAAGTATTATCTGAGCAAACGCCGTCTCTCTGCCATTTGGTGCCACGGGGACAGGTTAGCTTGCACCAATAAAAAGAAAAGGGCCGCGCACCCAAACGGATGCGCGGCCCTCATGCCATGAATGCGAGCGATTCCTCGGCGAGCTATTTACTCAGCAGCCTCGGTGGTCTCGGCCTCGGCAGCGGCCTCCTCGACGGGAGCCTCTGCGGGAGCCTCGGCGGCCTGCTTGGCAGCCTCCTCGGCAAACTTAGCAGCACGCTTGGCCTTCTCGGCAGCCTTAGCCTCAGCGGCGGCCTTGCGAGCGGCCTCGGCCTCAGCAGCCTTGGCAGCCTTGGCAGCCTTGGCCTCCTCGGCCTTCTTGAGCTGGGCGGCAGCGGCGCCACCGAACTTGTCGGCGAAGCGCTGGACGCGTCCACCGGTGTCGACGAACTTCTGCTGGCCGGTGTAGAACGGGTGGCACTCGTTGCAAAGCTCAACCTTCATCTCGGACACGGTAGCGTGCGTCTTGAAGGTGTTGCCGCAGGAGCACGTCACCGTGCACTCGACATACTGGGGATGGATACCCTGCTTCATGGTAGGACTCCTTATTGGTCAGGCGCTGGTTACCGATCAGCGCATAAGGCGTCTTGGTTTCCGACCAAGACAACAAACTCGGCTATGGTACCACGGCGCCGCGTGTCCCACAAAAGGTTCACGGTCTTTTCGGAACGACACGAGCTGGACCTTAAATATCAACTTCATCCGAACACTCCCCCACATTCATCTCTCGTATGTATCGAGGTATTCCTGCTTGAGCGTCTGCGAGGACGACTTGATC
>CATWKM010000020.1:0-34028 GCA_958351385.1 uncultured Collinsella sp.
TATCTGGGCAAACGCAAGTGCCCCGCAACTGGAATTGAGCCAGTTGCGGGGCACTTTTCGCTAAAAGGACAAAACCGCAGGAAAAACCTGCCAACATAAACCTGTCCCTTTTTTTGGTCGGTTTTACTGGAGGGTTGCGTCGATTGCCTTGACCAGGGCGCTGCGCATGCCGGCGTCCTCGAGCGCAACGACGCCCTTGATGGTGGCACCACCGGGCGAGCATACGGCATCCTTCATCGCCGCAGGATGCTGGCCAGTTGTAAGCTGCAGCTTTGCCGTACCCAGCACCATCTGGCTCACAATGCGATAAGCATCCGCACGCGGGATACCGTGCTTGACCGCCGCATCGCCCAGGGCCTCGATTGCCATGGCGACAAACGCCGGAGCGCAACCACCCACCGTGCCGCCCACAAACAGCAGGCTTGTGTCGAGCTCGACGACAGCGCCAAGCTTACCGAGCAGGTCGAGCACCACAGCACGCTGCTCGTCGTTAAGCGTCGAAGCCTTCTCGCAGGCGATGACGCCCTCGCCCACCGAAACCGGCGTGTTGGGCACCGTCGAGATATGCGCGACGCCCGGCAGGACCTGCTCCCACTTGGCACTGTCCCAGGTCCAGGCAACCGACAGAATGACCTTTTTGGCAAGAGCATCCTTGAGCGGGGCGAATACCTTCTCGATCATGTACGGTTTGACCGCAGCGACCACGATATCGGATGCGGCGACAACCTCGGCGGCATCGTGGCAGGCGACCATGCCGCGCGCCTCGCAGCGCTCAACCAGTGCGTCGTAGCGACCCGCGCAGGCGCACATGTCGCTCGCAGCTACACCGGCAGCGATCCAGCCATCGGCCATAGCGCTCGCCATATTGCCAAAACCGACAAATCCAATCTTCATATCGCATAGTCCTTTCAGACACATTCCTCAAAACGAAAGGTATTGTCCCACGCCATTGTTTCGTATTGCCGACCTATTTGTGATACGGCTCGCCACGACTGATCTTGCAGGCACGGTAAATCTGCTCCAGCAGCACCACACGCGCCAGGTTATGCGGCAAGGTAATGCGTCCAAAGCTGAGCATCTCGTCGGCTCGTGCGCGCACGTCGTCACTCACGCCGTCCGAACCGCCGATTGCAAAGGCAATGTCGCTGCTGCCTCGCAGCATAAGATCGTCGAGCCTCGCCGAAAACTCCTCGCTCGAGCGCTCCTTGCCCTCGATAGCCAGCAGGATCACATGCGCTCGAGATGGCAAGGCGGCAAGAATCGCCGCCCCCTCCTTGTCGCGCGCGACATCCACGCCGCCCGCCTTAGCCGGGTCGATATCGGCCACCTCGCGGATATCCACCTTGGCATAGGCACCTAGGCGCTTGGTGTACTCAGCGCACGCGTCCTTCCAAAAGCGCTCCTTGAGCTTACCGACGCAAACGACGGTGTATTTCACGCGCGTCTACTCCTTCGAATCGTTTTGAACTTTGCCGGCGGCCAGCATCTGCTCGAACATCGAGGCCGACTGCGAAAAGTCGCTCGGCAGCACGACCGTCGAGGTTTTACCCGTGCGAGCGAACTCCGTCATCATCTCGGACCACTGCGTAAACATGAACAGTTGGTTGGCCTCGTCATTGCCGACACCCGTCTCCTGGATGATCTCGAGCGAATCTTTGATACCCAGCGCGATGGCCTTGCGCTGGTTGGCGATGCCCTCGCCCGCCTTTTCCATAGCCTCGGCCTCGGCGGTCGCCTCGGTGACGCGCTTGATGCGGTCGGCCTCGGCGAGCTCCTGCGCGGCAGCGCGCTTGCGCTGGGCAGCGTTGATGTCGTTCATGGAGTTCTCAACCTCGGTCGGCAGTGCGATTTTGGTGATGAGCGTCGACACGAGGGTGAAGCCGTAGGCGGCCATCTGCTCGGAAACGGTAGCGTTGACATCCTTGGCGATGTCATCCTTCTTGGCAAAGACCTCATCGAGTGTGTAGACGGGGATGGAGGAGCGCAGGGCGTCGGTGATGAAGTCGCGCATCTGGTCGACGGGCTCCTGCAGCATATAGTAGCTCTTGTAGATGCCCGAATCTGCCGGGCCGGCGCCCATGTCATAGCTCACGTGGTACTGAGCGGAGACCTCAAGGCCAATGGTCACGTTGTCCTGGGTCTTAACGTCGATGCCAAAACCATTTTTCATGGTGCGCAGACTCACCGTGGCGGCCTTGCGGTCAATCACGGGCACCTTCACGTGGAAGCCCGCGTTGACGATACGATTGAACTTACCCAAGCGCTCGATGATTACGGCGTGCTGCTGTTCAACGACATAACAGGCGTTGGGGAGCAGGAGCAACAAAATGATGATGGGAATCAAAAGGCTGGTAAGGGCGGCGATGATACCGGAAAACAGCATGGTCTCTCCTCTGATAGGCACACGTTGGCATTAGGATACCCGTCCAAGGAGATCGTGCATAACAAAAAAGCTCCCATTGCTGGGAGCTCTTTCATTTAATGGTGCGGGCGAAAGGACGTCCGCGTATCCGCTTCGCGGATCCGCACCGGCATCGGCCGCCTGCCGGCGTCCTCGCCAGCTCGCTAAAAACGCTCCGCGTTTTCTTGACGCTCGCTCCTTCGCAGGTTCAAGTCCCCGCGATGGGCCCATAACAAAAAAGCCCCCATTGCTGGGAGCTCTTTCATTTAATGGTGCGGGCGAAAGGACTTGAACCTTCATGGGGTTGCCCCCATACGGACCTGAACCGTACGCGTCTGCCAATTCCGCCACGCCCGCGTGCAGGAATTAGAATAACGGAGCGCCATCGCGAACGCAAGAACTATTTTTGAAAAAGTTTGCAGGCGTTTTCCCAAGCGGCTTGCGCGATTGTTTCGGCGTCCTCACCAGTGCGATCGACACGGTCGTTAACCAGCGCGTTTGCCGTAATGGAGATCATTGCGGGCTCGCATTCAAGACCGCGGATGGGCTCCGGAGCCATATACGGGCAATCCGTCTCGAACAAAATGCGGTCGAGCGGGGTCGCCGCAAATGCCTCGCGCACGTCGTCGTTGCGCTTAAAGGTGGCCGCACCACCATAGGCGATATAGCAGCCCAGCTTCACAAAGCGCTCCATCGTGGCGCGGTCCTCGCCAAAGCAGTGCAGCACACAACCAGCCTGGGGCACGCCCACCTCACGAAGCACGTTGTACGCATCCATATGCGAGGTGCGCTCCCCATCCGAGTCCTCGTGCCGCAGGTGCAACTCCACCGGCACGTTACGGCACGCGGCAAGCTCGAGCTGGCGCGCCATGCAGTCAATCTGCACGTTATGAGGTGCCGGCGCGATATCGTCATCATAGTCCATGTGGTAGTCCAGGCCGATTTCGCCAATACCGGCGCATAAGGGGTCATCGAGTGCGGCAACGACCTGTGCGTGAACGTCGTCGGTATAGTCCGGCGCGCCATACGGATGCACGCCGGCAAGATACTTGATCTGCGGGATATCCTGCATCGGCAGAATCTCGCGCGTCAGCCAGTCGCTATAGTCCGTCACGCTGCGCTTATCGGCAATGGGATCGAAGACCGTCACCAACAGGTCGATGCCCGCGGCTTTGGCGCGCACGAGTGTCTCGGGCACTTCTTTGCCCCAAAACGAAAGCAGATGCGCATGCGTGTCAGCAAGCGGTGCCAAGGGCACGGGACAAGCAACCGTCTTCTTTTTCTTGGTAAACGTCACGCGTTCGGCATTAGGCATCATGGATTAGCTCCTGGGCCAGACGGACAAAGTCGGCAACATCAAGCGTCTCGGCGCGCGTGGTGGGTGCGATACCGCAAGCCTCAAAGGCGGCATCGAGCACGTCCTTGGCAAAACCGTTGGCGCTCATGGAATTGCGGATGGTCTTGCGACGCTGAGCAAATGCAGCGTCAATCACGCGGGCCATAAATTCGCGATCGAGTTCTTCGGGCACCACACCGTCAACACGGTCGATACGCACGACGGCCGAGTCCACGTGCGGCGCCGGCATAAAGCAACGCGGCGGCACCTCAAAGCGACCCGTCACCTGCGCATACAGGCCGAGCTTTGCCGTATAGCCGCCATAGGTCTTGTTGCCCGGCACTGCGGCAATGCGATCGGCAACCTCCTTTTGCACCATGACGACAGCGCGCTTAAGCGCGGGCATCGTCTGGAAGAACTGAAGAATGATCGTCGCCGCCACGTTATAGGGCAGATTCGCGACAAACACCGTGGGTTCACCACCGGCGGCCTGCTCAATCTGCTCCGGCGTCACCTTGAGCGCATCGCCCATGATGAAGCGGAAGTTGGCATAGTCGGCGGCGTGGGCATCGAGCACCGGCTCAAGCTCGGGATCGGCCTCAATGGACGTAACGCACGCCGCTTCCTGCAGTAACGCAAGTGTCAACGTTCCACAACCCGGACCCACCTCGAGTACGCGCTCGTCACCTGCAAGCTCGGCAAGCTCGCAGATACGCTCGATCACATGATTGTCGATTAGAAAGTTCTGGCCCAGGCGATGCTTGGTCGCAAGGCCAAACTCCTCCAGCAGCTCCCTGGTGGCCGTGGGGTTTGCCAAAGGCGAAGTTGTCATGGTTGCCTCCTTAGCATGATGGCGGCGTCTTGAAACAAAAGGGCATGGACCGTGGCGGCCATGCCCTTACAGCTAAACAGCAAATTGCCGATATGGCGCTCGCGCGGTCTCTACGCCAGACGCGGGAACAGCGGATCGCCCTTCTCGACGGGCTGACCACCAGCAAGCAGGCCCCAAGCGCAAATGCCCTTGAGGTCGTCGCTCGCGGCCTCGCCCTCACAGGACAGGCGGCGCAGAGCCTCGACAGAAGTCTGGGGCATGAGCGGCATCAGCAGGTGGGCGGCGATGCGGATGGCCTCGAGCAGGTTGTAAATCACAAATGCCAGCTCGTCAGCCTTGGCCTCGTCCTTGGCAAGCGCCCAGGGCTCGGAGTCCTCGATGTAGTGGTTGGCGGCATGGATGAGCTCCATGACCTCATCCTTGGCTCCGCCGTAATCGAGCATGTCCATCTTGGCCATGTAGCGCTCGACCAAACCGTCGGCAATCTTTGCCAGCGGGTTATCGAACGCGTCGGCAGACGCCGGTTTAGCCGGGGCGCAGCCGTCAAAGTACTTTGCGCTCATGTTGAGCGAGCGCGAAATGAGGTTGCCCCAGCTGTTGGCCAGATCGGCGTTGTAGACCTGCTCCATGCGATCGAAGCTGATGGCGCCGTCGGTGCCGGGGACCACGTCGGTCATAAAGTAATAGCGATAGCCCTCAACGCCCAGCATGTCGATAACGTCCTGCGGAGCGATGGCGTTACCGCGGCTCTTGGACATCTTCTCGGCCTTGCCTGTCTCGGCATTGCGCACGGTCAGGAAGCCGTGGGCAAAGACGTGCTCGGGCAGGGCCTCGCCGATGGCCATGAGCATGGCGGGCCAAATGACGCAGTGGAAGCGGATGATGTCCTTACCCACGATGTGGAACTGCGCGGGCCAGCGATAGGCCAGCTCGGCACGCGCCTCGTCGGTGTCGACACCGTAGCCGACGGCCGTCATATAGTTGAGCAGCGCATCGAACCACACGTAGGTCACGTGACCCTCGTCAAACGGGACCTGAATGCCCCAGTCAAAGCTCGTGCGGCTCACGGAAAGGTCGTTAAGGCCGCCCTCGACAAAGCTACGTACCTCGTTCATGCGGAACGCAGGCTCGACAAAGTCGGGGTGCTCGTCATAGAGCTTGAGAAGCTTGTCCTGGAAGGCGGAAAGCTTAAAGAAGTAGGACTCCTCCTGCACGCGCTCAAGCGGACGGTGGCAGTCGGGGCATAGATGCTGGCCGACGCTGCCGTACTCCTCGTCGCCCTTCTGGACCTGCGTATCAGTGAAGTAGGTCTCGTCAGGCACGCAATACCAACCGTCGTAGCTGCCCTTATACAGGTAACCGGACTCCTTCATGCGCTCCCACAGATACTGCACGGCATGATGCTGGCGCGGCTCGGTGGTGCGGATGAAGTCGTCGTTGGAAATCTCGAGCTTGCTCCAAAGCTCCTTGAAGTGCGGGGCCTGGCTATCGGTCCACTCCTGCGGCGTCATGCCATGCTTGGCTGCGGCCTCGGCGACCTTCTCGCCGTGCTCGTCCATGCCGGTCAGGAACTTGACGTTATAGCCGGCGGAACGGCGATAGCGAGCCTGAACGTCGGCGATGATGGTGGAATAAGCCGTGCCCAGGTGCGGATCGGCGTTGACGTAGTAGATGGGCGTCGTGATAAAGAACGAAGGCTTGCTTTGATCCATGGGGTTTGTCCTCCAGAAAAACGTTGCATACAGAGGATGATTCTAGCGCAAGGGCTGGATATCCTCCATCTATTGCATATCGAGCACCATGGCATAGACATCGCGCTTGCGGCGCGAATACTTCTGAGACAGGCGCTTGGCCACCGCAGACGCGGGCTCCCCCTCCTCGAGCGCGGCGCGGATATCCTCGCGCAGGGCCTCGTCGGGATCCGCTACCGCAGCGCCAACCGGCGCGATGCCGGCCTCCTCATCCTCGCTCGGCGGCGCGATGACCAGCGCAATCTCGCCCTTTACCTCGCCGCGAGCACGCAGCTCCTCGGCAAGCTGGTCAGCGGGCCCGCGCAAGACCTCCTCGTGCAGCTTGGTGAGTTCGCGGCAGACGGCAACCTCACGCTGGGGAAAGACCTCCGCCACGGCCTCGAGCGTCGCCACGATGCGATGTGGAGACTCGTAGAAGATGAGTGCGCCGGGCACCACGGCAAGGCGCTGCAAACGGCGCACACGGTCGCCGTGCTTTCGGCCCAAAAAGCCCTCGAAGAAAAAATGCTCGCAGGGAATGCCGGACGAAACAAGCGCCGTGACGCAAGCAGAGGGCCCGGGAATAACTTCGACGGGCAAATCGGCCTCACGCGCCGCCTCGACCAGCGCCTGGCCGGGATCGGACACGCTCGGCATGCCGGCGTCCGAGGCAAAGGCGAGGGTCTCCCCCGCCAGCAGACGGTCGACCAGGCCGGCAGCGCGGCTAGCGATCACATTCTCGTCGCAACGGACAAGCGGCTTGGAAATGCCCAGGTGCATCAGCAGCTTTGACGTCACACGCGTGTCTTCGCAGCAGATGACATCGGCAGCGGCAAAGGCCTCGCCAACGCGCGGGGACAGGTCACCCAGGTTGCCGATGGGCGTGCCGACCACATAGAGTTTGCCCGTATGGGCGCTGTTTTGCGTCATATCAACCTATTCAATCATGCCGCGCTCGAGCGTACCGAGCGCCGCGCGGGCGTCCCATGCTGCAATGCGCTTCTCGGTCTTCCACGTTTGGAAGAACCAACCGGCAGCCGGCGCAAACGAAGCCAGCTGGTTGGCGATAAACACGCGCTCGTAGGCATTGCGGCCCTCGGGCGTAACCGACGAGTTGGCAAAGATCGCCGCGCCCGACCATTCGCCCACCAGCACGGGGAACCCAGTCGAAATCGCTTCTTTAAGCTCGCGCTTGTTACGCGAAATCGCCGTCGTCAGCCCGCGAGGGCTCGTGATGTCGAGCGCATACTCGTCGCGGTAATGGTACAGGTGAAGGTCCATGTAGACGTTCTTGTACTTGGCGCCGCGCATAAAATGCTTCCACTCGCTGGGATGCCCCGACGACGAGAAGACGACGATCTTATCCTCGGGCATATACGAACGGACGAGCTCGTAGGCATCGCGATAGAAATTGCGCAGGTAGTGAGCGGGAATGCCATCCGTCATGGTGAAGAGGCTCTTGCGAACGCTCATCTGCGGCGTGTCCAGCAGCTCAATGCCCAGCAGGCTCTCGGCCTCGCCATAGCGATCGGCCAAGCGCTCGAGCACGTCGAGTGCGACATGGCGGCCGTTAGTGGACGAATGCCACTCGGCAACAGCCTCCGGCGTGGTGGGCGAATCGTTGGAATCGCCCTGGCCACCGGGCACAGTTGCCAGATCGAGCAGCACGCGGATGTCGTACTTGGCAGCCCACTCAATCGCGCGGTCGATGTAATCGACAACCGATATGTAGGAGGCATCGGACTCCTGTGAGCCAAAGGCATACCAGGGCACCGGCAGACGCACGGCATTGAGACCGATCTGCGCCATGCGGCGAAAATCGTCCTCGCTCACAAACGTCTCGTAATGGCGGCGCATGCGCTCGTTATAGGCGGCGGTACCCATGGCCTCCTGTAGCTCAGCCGCGTTGGATGCACCGGTCGCCGCGTACAGCGACGGGGTCACCCAAGGCTCGGGAATAAACCAGCCAGAGAGATTAACGCCGAGTATCCTCTCCATCACTGCCCCCTTCGGATCATGCAGGTCGAACCCGCATCGTATTGCGTAGGATAAGTATCGTTTTGAGTATACCCGCGTGTGCGGACAGGCGACCGAACGGTCTGCAAAGTGACGCGAAAGTGGGAGGAATGTCTGGGAGCAGACGGACTCGGAATGGTGCGACGAGGTGTGTACGCGCGCCGGAGGCAGGCACCGGAAAGTGTGTCCCGTTCTGAGCCCTTATTCTGGGACGCAGTTTCCGCAGAACCCTACATAAAAGAAAAGGACCCCTTTGCAGAGGTCCTAGTCAATTCAAGGTGGCGGGGAAGGGAATCGCGTCCGCGCGCTGCGCGGACGGACCGCTGCGGCGCTTACGCGCCTTGCGAGCTGCGCTGGCAAACGCTTACGCGTTTACTCAGCTCCGCGCCCTCACGGGGTTCGATTCCGTGCGAGGGCTACATAAAAGAAAAGGACCCCTTTGCAGAGGTCCTAGTCAATTCAAGGTGGCGGGGAAGGGAATCGAACCCCTGACACGAGGATTTTCAGTCCTCTGCTCTACCAACTGAGCTACCCAGCCATTTGAGGTGTGCCTTGTTTCAAGGCTTGATTAGTATAACCAAGGACGCGTTCCGGTCAACCGAGAATTTCAAAAAAGTTTTTGAGCACAGCCTCGGTTCTTTAAATCGGCACGTCAGAGGCATCAGCCGGCAGCAAGAAGTTTTTCGCTCAGAGCCGCACGGGCAAACTCACTTGGCGTCATCCCCTCGGCAGCCGCCCGTCGACGAATGGCCTCCTTCATTCCCAGAGGAATCTTGACCGACAGCGTTGCCGTCCCCTCACCTGAGAGTGGGGGCCGTCCATGCACGATCCCACCAACGGTGTGTTCGCCATCCGGAAACTCTCCGCGCTCGTACGACTCGCACCACGCGTCAATCATTTCATCCGTTACAACCTGACCATTAGCGGCCGTATACGTCTTGCCCATCATCGACCCCTTTGCCGAGCCCGTTCAATCTCCTGCCAAAATTTCTTCTGGACTGGAGACAAGGCATGAATGATAAGCCCCCACGGACAAGCTCGACCGCGACAAGCTCCACGCTTCGTCCGTCTGGGAGCCATCCAATCGCAAGCCATCTCGGCGGCTCGTCCTTCGGCTCGCGACGAATGCACTCAGTAACCGCAAGCCAAGCGCTAAGCACCTGCTTTTCCGTCAGGTACTTTTTAGCGTTGGGATGGATCTCAACATCCATGCATCTTCTCCTCCATCTTACCCAATTTCGTATGACGAAAGTCCGCTGTCGCCAATTCTTAAGCCGGCACGCGTTGGAGAGCAGGGATCGAAACAATGATTGAAGGACGCTCTAGTACGGCCCAGGCGCCGGGGCAGGAGCACGTGCGCCAAGGACGAACGCTTTCGTAGCGCGCGAGGATATTGCCGTCGCGATCGATGAAGGCGATGTCGATGGGATAGGCCATAAAACACGTATGGACCGAAGAGCAGCGTGGAAACGCCATGACGAGCGGCAGACCGTTGGCGGCAACCGGACACCGTCCCAGCATACCGCGCAGGCGCACGGCAAACGACTCCGCCACCACAAACTCGGCCGGCGTCCAACCCAGCCTGTTGAGCGCCCGCGCGTACGCGATGTAGGACGAGACCGCGGTCACATGACCACCCCCGGACGCCATGGATCGACCGTCACCGCGCGCTCGTGCGACAACGTTGTCGGCGCCCCCAGCGAAACGCCAGCGATGCTGAGAGAAGTCGGCCACGGCTCATAGTGCATGGTGCAGGTGTAGGTCCTAAACGTACCGGATAGGGAGAGCAGGCCACCATCCGATGCCTCCGCGCCTTGCTCGCTCGACACTTCGATCTGCAAGCCATAGCCTTCCATGGCATTCAGAATTTGAGTCTGAACCGTCGCCGAGGCATCGGCAGAGCTTTCGTCGCCCTCCCCCTCCGACGCCACGGCGTGCGCCAACACGATGTCGGGCACCACGCGGTCGAAGCGCGCGACAGCGCTGGCAAAGATCATGACGTTGTACACGATGAGTGCCAGCACCAGCAAAACGGGCGTAACCACTGCCATCTCCACCGTCGCTTGGGCGCGCTCCTCGCGCAGACGCATGCGGATACTCATTACGACCCACCGCCCAAAGCGCCAACCAGCGTGGCGACATCGACGGTGAGCGGGATGGAGCCGCCGCCGGGCAGAGGAATCTCCGCAAGCGTGAACATCGTACCGCTGATGGTGCGTTCGACTTGATATTCCAACGCCTCGCAAAGCGCCTTGGGATCGGTCACGCCCAACGGAATACTTCGCAGTTTGTCTTGCGCTTGAGAGAGGCCAGCAATGTCAGACCCCGGGCTCTTAATGACGTTGGCGGAATCGGTCAGCACCGGCTTTCGCAGGCGCAAGTCGCACGGTTCCAAACCCAGCGCCGCCACGGACGCCGAAACGGTATCGCCGAGCCACGATGCAATGGAGCCCAACGCGCCGCTGCCCCCTCCTAGGCCTTTAATCATCTCGTCCATAAGTTCGTCGGCCGAACCTTGGATGTCTCCGTATCCCACAAGCAGCCGTCCCCAGACATCCATGACGCCGTCGAGCACGCCGGCAACGCCGCCCGAGCGTTCCTTCAATGTCGAGAAAAATCGCGAAAGCACGTTGTTTTGCGCCGTCGCCCCATCGGGCGCCAGCACCGCGGCAGAGATGGCACCGCGATCGCCAAGTCTGACTGCCGTGTTAAACGAAGAGTTGAGTTCATCGGAGCTCGAGATGGCACCCGAAACCGCAAAGGCAACCACGCCGTTGCGACCGGGCGGAGCGATACGCGGGCGCTCACCGGAAAGTTCTTTGATGGCGGTATCGAACGCATTGCCCGCACGGTCGGCTTCGTCCTCGGTCTGACGCTCGAGCTCGAGCTCCTTGTTGCGACAGTCGACGTAGTCCTCCAGGGCGTCTTTAAACTTGTCAAAGTGATACTCGAAGCCGTTTTCGATAGAGGTTGAAGGCGCCGCAACAGCACCAAGCGACAAAACGCCAAAATGGCATTTGCTGCATTTATCCTGTCCATCGTAATCGGCAACCGAAGCAAATCCGCTCGGCGTCCCTTTCTTATAGTTAGGGCAGGTCGTCCCGTAATGCAGATACGCCTTGTCATCGTTCACGCTAGTCGGCCACACCGCATCGGTATAGAGTTCCGTCGCCCGAACCTCATCAGAGTTGCGCGGCAGCAGCGGAATATAGGAGGAAACCCTGTCTCCGTTCTCGGTTATATATGCCCGATCGACCTCCGCGTTCGCATAGGTATAAAACGCCTTACGCGCCGCAGACTCTGCCTTCATCTCGACACTCGAGCCCTGGGGCTTCTCATTTGTCAGACGCCAATGGTAGTAGTCCTTCGCGCGATCAAGGGCAACTTGGGGCTCCCACGTAACGCTCGATGAGTAATGCGGATTTTGAACACCGGAGAGATCCGTTAGGCTTTTCGCACGCTCCCACATGCAAGAACAGCTGCCGACCGAGCCCTTGTCAGACCCACCACAATCCGCCAGCCAAGCACGCTCTTTAGCCTTCGCCGTGTCCTCAGAAGCCTTCCGCAGCTCCTCGGCCGCACACTCTAAATCATCTGATGTGTCTTTAATGGCATCGGTCGAGATCTCGGACCCCTCGAGCGCAGCGAAGTCAGACTCGGATGTCCTGGGCACGGCAAGCGCCGTACCGGTATAGGTCACACTATCGGTATCCTGCGCCGACACCGCCTGCGTGGCACGCGCGGCGATCAGATACGGCAGAGCCGTCTCGATTTTCTGTAAGCCTTCCGATGCGCTTTTGGCAAACTTGTTGCGCGTTTTAATGATCTCGATTCCGGTGTCGACCATATTGCCGGCAACCGGCTCGGCACCCGGGATGAGGATGGCGACCAGGCCCGTCCCGATCGTGGCAAACCCCGCCAGCCCCAGACTCAAGATGCTCGCATCAACCACCGTGGCAGCCGTGTGATAGGACGACACTACGTTGGCACCCGCCAGCGCGCCGCTATCGGCCGCCACCTGGGTGTCCCCGGCACGCGACATGCTCCATATCGCCGCGGTCGACGAAAACAACAATGTGAGGACCACCAAGATGACCACCGCAGAGGAGAGCGTGGTGTAGGCACCGTCTTCGATAAACAGGTCGATACCGGCTCGACCCATAAAGCCGCCTCGCTTGCGATGGCAGCTCGGACGGCGCGTCAAAACGCGTCTAGACCAGAAACGCTTAATCCCATGTAGCAATCCACGAATCATAATCTCCCTCCAGCCATTCGGGACGCGATTGATACGAGACATCGACCTTGAGCTCAACGTAGCCGCCCTCGCCTGCGTCACCCATAGCCTGCGCAAACGCACCGATCACAGGCAACGGCTTGACCTCGCCGGAAACGGACACGGACGAGACGCCACCCGCACCGGCCCGGCCAAGCTCGATATCCCACGACAATGGCCCGCCGGCATGAAAGATCGAAACGTTGGGCACTGCGGCAAGCCGGCGGCGGGTGAACTCCTTAAGATCGTCGTCCTCCTCCGTCGTCGTGGTCATGAGCCGCGCAGTCTCGGCGGCGGCAGACTCCATGACCGCGCGCGTATAGAGCAGACACACCGGTTGCAGTGCGAGAAGGATGAGCGTCAGAAACGTCGGCAGCAAAAAAGCGGCCTCGACCGTAGACTGCGCCCGGTCCTCGCGCGCGATATCAATACAGCGCGATGTCCTTAGCACCCGCAGCAGCGTCGACAACCGATGTCGAGGTGACGCCGTGAGACGCCGCACGCTCGACCAGTGCCGCCAAGCGCCCATCGGTGCCGGCACGCCAAAGTCCCGCGATCGCCAGCACGATCGATAACAGCGCCACCGTGACGATGGCGTATTCGACCGTCGCCTGGGCAGATTCCTCACGCAGGACATCATGCATTTCACGATCCCTCCTTTGAGTCCGTTGCCTGCGGGCTCAGGCGCACGGCGCGCAAACGACACGAAGCATCGCCAGCATCCGCGGCAATTGTCACCATATCGACCCAGCCGCGTCCGTCGCGCACGATGGCGCCCCACACGTTTCCCTTGATGTCGAGATAGCCGCTCAGAGCAAGTTGCGCCGTGGGTACCTCGCGATAGGCACGCAGCATATCCGCCGCCGCTTCGGTCATCGGTCGGTCCTCGGACCATGCAAGCCGGACCGCAATCGCGTTGCCCTCAGGCGAATCCGTCGCAGTGCCAGACCGCTTGTCGAGCGTCCGCAGAAAGGTTTGCGCCGTGACAGCGACATCCGAATCGTCCGCATCTCGCATCTCATCTTTTTGAGACGCCACCGCCGAATCTGAGCCCAAATCGGAGGCGGTCCCAGGACGCTGCTGCCGCGCGGCGTTAAGCCCCCAAAGCACCGCCGCTATCGCCACGGTCAGGCAAGCAAACACCAGCAGCACCCCGATGGGGCGCTCGCCCTCTACAGGCTGTTGATGCCCTCGCTGATAGCGTTCCATAGATCTTGGACCTTGCCCTTAAATGCGACGATGGCGATAATCGCGATCACCACGAGCACGCCGACCAAGATGGCATACTCGGTGGTACCCTGTGCACTCTCCTCCTGCAATAGTTCCTTGGCGCGCTGACGAACATGTGCCGCCCGGCAAAACGCCCAGCCCTGGACCTTGCCAGCAGCGTCAGTCATCGTGTTCATGTATTCCTCCCTACATCATCCCGCCTGCTCCCAGCAGCGGGCCCAATATGGACAGAAGCAACGCCGGCAAGATGAGCGTGCCGGTGGGAATCAGCAGCTTGACGGGCGCACGCTCGATCTCGCGCTCGACCGCGGCGCGATGAGCCGCACGGATCTCGCGACTTTGAGCGGCCAGCGTCTCGGCAAGTGGGGCACCCAGGGCGAGCGCCTGCCCCACCGTGATGGCAAAGGTCTCGAGCGCTCGCACGTCCAGGTCGCGCGCGGCGGCCAACAACTCGTCCTCACGCGTGCCCACGCCCACCTGCCACGCCATGCAGGCGCGCTCAAGGCGAAGAGCCAGCACTGACCGGCGGTTGGCGTAGAAAATCTCAAGCGCCGCATCAAACGAAAGACCGGCCGAAAGACCCAAGCGCACAACATCGATCATCTCGGACACTTCGCTGAGCGACACTCGCGCCGGGCCGCCCGCTCCAACCGCGCCCTTCACTCGCGCGGTCAGAGCATCGACCACCGAGCGACCCGCGGCAGCGACCAGCACCGCCTCGCGCTTGCAGGCCCCTGCGATCTTGCGTGCATCCGCCCGATCCAAACCCGTCGCGACAAATACACTCAGGGCGCACAGGCAAGCCGCAACTGCAACCGGGGCGCTCATAGCTCCACCCGCATAATGCGCCGGATAACCACCAGGGCAACGGCGTTGAGGGCAAGACCCAGCACCACAGCGCCCGCGCCGGCAGGCGTCGCAAGACCGCGACGAAAATCTGCCGAAAGCAGCGCCAACACCGCGCACATGCCCGCCGGCATCGCCGCGACCATATGCGCAGACATGCGAGCCTGCGACGTCTTAACATCCAGGCGGCGCTTGAGCTCAATGCGCTCCCCCACCATGCTCGACGCCTCGGACAGTAAGTCGGCAAGCGGAGCGCCGGTGCGCTGAGACACCTTAAGCGCCAAGGTCACAAGTGAAAGACCGGGGGCGTCGATACGCACGAGCAAGTCATCGAGCGCGTCGGTCGCTGAGACGCCGCAGTCGATCGCCGCCGCCACCCGCAAAAACTCGGTATGCACTGGCTCTTGCGCATGAGCGCCCACAAAGCGCATGCCCTGGGCCAGCGAATGTCCCGAGGCAAGCGACATGGAAAGTGCGGTAAACGCCTCGGGCATTGCCTCTTCTGCATCGTGTTGCTCGCGCCGGCTCTCAAAGCCATCCCGAGCGGCACCAACGGCAAACGGAGCAACAAGTCCCAAGGCAAATCCGAGGGGCGATAACGACACCATCGTTAGTAAAACGCAGCAGACACCGCTCGATAGCAGCAGAAACGCCAAACGTCCCGAAGCATCTTCGATCACGAGGCCAAGGCGATGCGCCGGAGCCAGCGATGCCCACGAACGGGCGATCTTTTTCAGCAGATCGTTTTCCACCAGCTCACGCGGCAGCTTCTCTGCCACCGTCTCGAGCGCCTGACGTGCCAGCTCCGCCGGCGGTACCTGCGGCACACGAGGTTCCGCCCCGCACGCCGTCGCGACAGAAAGCCCTGCCAAGCCCCCTACGACGAGGGGCACAGTGATCTCCATTCGTCCACCTCCTCTTGTGTGAGCGTCCCCGACCGCAGACCTTCTGCGATAAACGGCGGCTCGCGGTCAAGCGTCCAGGTGCGCTCGGCGGCATCGAACGTCACATAGCGCTCGAGCTCTACGCCGCCCGATGCGGCGCGTCGCACCCCCGAATACGAGGAGACGAAGCGCCTGCCATCGGCGTGGCGCTCGGACATCACGATACCGTCGAGTGCCATGGCAATCTGCTCCTCGATGAGCTCGCTCGGCAGATCGATGCCATAACGTGCAAGCAACGTCAGACGCACCACGGTCTCCTGTTCTGAACCCGCATGAAGCGTGGTGAGCGACCCGTCGTGGCCCGTGTTCATGGCCTGCAACATGTCGCAGCACTCGGCACCGCGCACCTCGCCCACCACGATGCGGTCGGGGCGCATGCGCAGGGCATTAGTCACCAGGTCGCGGATCGTCACCGCGCCCTCGCCCTCAATTGAAGCCTCGCGCGCCTCTAGGCGCACCACGTGCGGATGATGCGCAAACTTGAGCTCGGCAGAGTCCTCGATCGTCACGATGCGCTCGCCGGTGGAAATCTCACATGACAACGCGTTGAGCAGGGTGGTCTTACCAGATCCCGTGCCTCCCGCAACCGCCAGGTCCTGTCGCAGCGACACCGCACACGACAGCAGCTGCGCATACCAAAGCGGCAGCGATCCCAACCCCACGAGCTCGTCCAGCGAGCAGATACGGTCCGAGAACTTTCGGATGGTGAGAATCGGTCCGTCAATCGCCACAGGCGGAATCACCGCGTTGACGCGATAGCCCGTTTTGAGGCGGGCGTTGACGATGGGGCTGCGCTCGTCGATACGGCGGCCAAGTGGCGAGATAATGCGGTCGATAAGCACACGGATCTGCTCATCATCCTCAAACGCATGCTCGATGGGGTACAAGACGCCGCCGCGTTCAAAGAAAGCCGAGCGGCAGCCGTTGATCATGATCTCGGTAACGGTGTCGTCCTCGATGAGCGGCTGCAACGGCCCCAAGCCCACCACGTCATCCAAAATCTCGTCGATGATGGTCTCGCGCTCGGGCGTCGCGAGATCGGTCGGCTCCTCAACATTGAGCGCCGCCTCCACCGCAGGACGCAATTCCGAGCGGGCAAGTGCCGGGTCGATATAGGCGCTGATACGCGCCACTTCGTCGTAACCCATGCGGTCCATCACGGCGCGCTTGGTGCGTCGTTTCACGGCGCGGCGACGCCCCACATCTACAGGCGCTGCCGCCGCCGCAGCGCCGGCAGCCTTAATCCTCGTTTGCAGGCTCATCGCTGATCACCCTCGCGCGACCAGGGAAGGCGGATACGTGGGCGTTCGGTGCGCGTTGCACGGTCGGCGACCATATCGCTCCAAGGGCCGACGGCGCACCCTAGTTCCACGAGCATCTCGCGCGTGGCCTCGCGCACGCTAGTCGCAAAAGCGCTGGTCTGCCCCACTGCCTCGTCAGCGCGCCCAAACGCCATGAGCGCGGCGAGATCCTGCCCGCCATCGGCGATACGAATCTTGGAGCTTAACGCACAGGCAATCTCAAAGCGCATGGCGACGTCCTCGTCTGCCCCGCGCGCACCGAACCGGTTGAACACGGCGCTCATGCGCGTGCGCGGCACACCTACTCGACCTGCCAGTTCAATGACGCGCGATGCCGATGCCGCGGACGACACCGCCGCATCGCCAACGACCAGGCAACGGTCGCTCGCCGCCACCGCAGCCGCCACGGCGTCGCCCCAAAAGACCGAGGTATCGATAAAGACCACGTCGGATTCGCGACGCAGAACATCAAGCAGTAGCTCCACCGGACGTGCCATGAGCTCGGCTTGCTCGGGCGCCGCGACGGGACCCCAGAGCGTAACGCCCGGCGCCACGCGCATCGAAGCGGCTACGATATCCGGCTCGGTGAGCATGCCCGCCGCCGACGGCTCGATAAGTGCCGCCATATCGCGCGGAGCATCGACGCCTAACAAGTCGTAAAGGTTTCCAAACATCAGGTCCAGGTCGAGCACGGCGGCACGCAAGCCCAACAGCGACGATGTGTGTGCCATGGTGGCAACGATCGTCGACTTGCCGCAACCGCCCGAACCCGAAATAGCGCAGATGACTGGAGCTCGATGCGGCGGAGCGGTAGCGTCTGCCGGCGGCATCGGAGGCGGCGGGGCGGGCGTCGGTGGCAGCGCCCCCGTCTCCCCCGCCGCAACCACGTGCTGCGTCCAAGCCGGCATGGCTGCTTGTTCGGTCTGCGAGGCAGGCTCGTTCTGCGCAATCTGCTCATGCTGCATCAGCGACAACTCGCCGCACCCGGCAAGGCCCTCAACTTCGTCGAGTTCATCCGCCAGATTCACGCCGTGCACGTATCCCATATCTACTGCCGGGGAGTCGCCAGCATGCTGCGCCGGCCCTCCAGCGTCATCGTATACAAGGGGGTTCCGGGGGCGCCGACCATGCTCGGCTTCCGCTTTTCCATAATCATCAACACGCGGGCCTCTTGTAGCGCGAGGCGCCCCGGGTTCCCTATCAACAAAAGCATCGGGCTCAATCGTCATGCGCCGATCGGAATCAACCGCTCCCTCGCCCGCGCGCCCGTTGCCGCATATACTGTGTGCAGCGATGACCTCGGTCGCCCCCGCGCGAAACAGCCCCTCGATATCCGACGGATCGAGCGCTTCTATCAACACGACCACGCGACTCACGCGGCCTTCGGCCGTCAGGCGCGCAACAGTCTTGCGCACATCTTCGGTATCAAACAGAGACGCCGCGATGATGGCAGCCCCGCGGCGCGACGGAAACGCCCGCGCCATGGAAATCAGCCCGTCCAGGTCACCCACGCGAAGCACCTGTGCACCCACATCACGGCCCTCGACTTCCCGCTGCAACAGCCCGTAATCGCCGCACGCGCAGCACGCAAGCCAGATCGCCTTCATCACTCGTCGCCTCCGCTCTTTTTGCCGCGCGCCGTGGCGGGAATCGTCAAGCTGACCGTTCCCTTGCCCGAGGCTCCCAGCAGTTCCTTGACGTCTTCGGGGTCAGCCGCCAGCGTCACCCATTCGATCTTGCCCTCGCGCGTGGCACCGGAATCCTCACTGGTATCGATCACGTGCGCGCCGCACAGCCGATCGGTCACGCCGTCCTTTTGCACGTACACGTCCACGTAGCTGCCCACGCCCGTGGCACCGCCGACCGAGTGCTCGGCATCGACCGCCACCGAAACGGCAACCTTGCCCTTAGGCACCTCGAGCTTGCGGCTCTCGGCCTTGGTGTAGACATTGCAGATCACGGCGTTTTTGGGAATACGCGAAGTCGTCACGTCGCCGCGCACCTGGCGCAGCTCGGTCGCCGCGTCACGCGGCAGCAGACTCGTCAGCCATTCCTGGGTTATGACATTGGTCTCATCGAGGGTCTCGCCCACATCGATATCGCGCGCCGCGACGCATACCTCGACGCGATCGCCACCGTACTTGGCCAAGGTCTCAGCCTGGACCTGTTCGGCTTGCGAGCGGATCGACGAGCCGTAAACCATGCAAAGCAGAGCAGCGAGCACGCCCGCGACCAGACTGATGGCGATGCGCTTGCTCTTGTTCACGGCCGCTCCTCTCATGGCAGTGCCGGGCGAATGCCCGTACCACCATTGTCTGGGCGGTCAGAGTGCAAAGCGGCACAATCGCGATCTTGGTTTTCGATGTCAAACCAATCGTTGACCAAAAACTGACCAGCCCGTCAAGCTCGTGGCAAGGTTTTGGTCAGCACGTCAGCAAACTGCATGTTTCGAGGCTTTTCCACAGCAAAAAAGCCGTCTCCCGAACAGTTGGGAGACGGCTGTCATAGGAAAAATCAATTACAGATGGACATCGGGATCGAGCATTTGAGCACTCACGCGCATGGATGACGCCAGGTTTTGGAACGTTTCCAGACGCAGGCTGTCAATCTGCCCGGCGTCCTCGGCCTCGCGAACGGCGCAACCCGGCTCATGGGTGTGCGTGCAATCGCCAAACCGGCACGCGCGCGATGCCTCGACAATCTCGGGGAAGGCGCGCGCCAGACCCCGCTCGTGACCCACGAGCGGCAAACTGCGCAGACCCGGGGCATCGGCGATCACGCCGGCGTCGCCCGGCAGCGCCACCATCACGCGCGCGACGGTAGTGTGACGGCCCTGGTCGTCGCGTTCGCGCACACCGCCGGTCGCCAACGTATCGTGGCCCAGCAGTGCATTGAGCAGCGTCGACTTGCCGGCACCCGACTCGCCCAGAATCATGGCGCAGCTCCCGGCAGGCACGCAGGCACGGACCTCGTCCAGGCCGCGGCCCTCGGCAGAGGACGTCACGATCACGCGCACGTTCGGACCCACCAGGCGGCGCACGCGGTCCAGATCGCGCTCGAGCTCCCCGGCATCGCAGCGGTCAGCCTTGGTGAGCACCACCACCGGCTCGGCATCGCAGTCGAGCGCCAACACCAGCGAGCGCGCCACACGGTCGAGCAGCACCTCGCCGGCACCGAGCGCCTGCACGATTAGCACGCTATCCACGTTGGAGCAGAGCACCTGGCGCTCTCCGCGGGCACGGCCGCGCCAACGCTCAAAGCTCGTACGGCGCGGCAGTACGCATTCAATCACGCCCATATCGTGCCCGGGAGCGCGGCGCACCGCCACACGATCGCCCACGGCAGGCAGCAGGACCTCGTCCCCACCGCGCGACTTGGCAAATCCCACGGCATGCTCGGCGCGGAAGGTATCGTCGGCAGTCGCCACCAGCGGAAACCCACGATCCAAGCGCACCACGGCGCCAAGCTGCATCTGCTCGGGCTCCTCGGCATGCGCGCAGAAATCATCAAAGGCAGCCTGCTGGGCTTCATCGACCGGCAGGTCATCAAACGCCGGAACGTCCCGCAGCGCGTCAAGCCCCGGTACACTCGCCAGCAACTCCTCAGCAGATGCGGGAGCCTCGGTCGCGAGCTTCCGACGACGATCGCGCTTAGCCCGCGCCCCCGTCGTCTTTTTCTTCGCCTTAGCCTTAGCCTTGCCCACAAACGCCTCCCAGCACAAAACCACACAACTGAGCAGGTATTTTAACGCATTGTTCCGTCCGACTTACCAAATGCTGCGGCGTACTCGTCATCATCCATCCAATCGATGATGTCGCCGGGCTTGCAATGAAGCGCCTCGCACATTGCTTGAAGTGTAGAAAAGCGGATCCCCTTGAGTCTTCCCGTTTTAATTCGAGACAGATTAACAGGCGATATTCCAATGATTTCGGCAAGTTCCTGCGACGAGATTTTACGGTCCGCCATCACGCGGTCAAGACGCATAACAATCGGCACCGTGCCACCCCCTAGAGAATCTCGTCTGCATCTTCCTGCAATACCCTACCGTATTCAAAGACCCCCGCCAACGCAAAGAAAACGAGTCCGTAAGAAAGCGATTGAAAATCAAACTCGGGAAACACGGGCTCAGCCGTTCCAAGAACATTGCTGTATGGCAATTGAATCGTCGGCCATATGATGCTGATGACGGCTTTTACCGACATCAGGAGGCCAGCCGCGACCAAAATCCTGGTCTGCCACTTACCAAAAGGACGACCCTCATGCCTGACTTTCGCCGTCAGAATCGTAAACAGAAGAAACGTTGCAGCGTCGCAAAGCGTGCTAACCATAAACAAGAGCAGAAATCCGCCGCTCACCGCAGAGATACCCTCGATGAGCAACAGGTTCGCAAGATGAACGAACAACACCACGCAACATAGCGCTTGAACCGCCAGGGCGATACAGAAGATTGTCAGAAAACTCGTCGTCAACCGCAGATGTATATCGCGATCTTTCATTTCTCCTCCTTTTTTTCCTTATTTCCCTGCGTTCATTGTACTTTTCAATCCAACCGCTCTCGCTCAAAACCATTTACCGGCAAATCGATACCGTTCATTTTAAAGAATCTTTATTTAATGTTTTATATAAATTAATTTAACTTTATAGAGTTTGGAGGACCCATGAGAAAGCAAACCGTCCTTATCCTTATCTTATCGCTGTCCCTTTTCGCCCTCTTCTCGTCAGTACGAACCAATTCCGATCCAATCAATATCTCATTGCCCGAATTTCGATCGAAATTAAGCAAAGGCGAATCTTTTATCGTGCAAATTGAGCTGGAGGGCTGCCCGGCCTGTGAAGAACTCCGTGCGGCAGAGCGCTCGCTTTCGCCGAGTCTCAAGAACGACATCGAGATCCTCGTTGTCCCTAAGAGCCAAAAGGAAGTTGATAGGGAAACACTTAAGGCGCTTCTGCCGTCATTCGAGTTTTATCCTTCAATTTTTGCCATCTCTGAAGGAAAGATAGCGTCCGAGTTCGACCTTTCCACGCTTGATTCGTTTGAAATGCGTTTCACGGATTGGAGGCTGAATCTGAACAACACAGCAATGTTAAGCTAAATGTCAGGAGGATACACATGCTACGCAACGTTCCCGTAAGCCGTAAGTCATTCATCGCAAGCGCAGTTGCGCTTTGCTCAATTGCCATTTCACCAAAGCAATCTAAGGCGCAACCTCTTGAAGTAGAGTTCCCTTCTGCCGAAGAGTACATTGAAGCTGTCAATGAGTCCGGCACAGGATGGACGACATACGCACTAGATGAAAACGGAGATGTCCAAATTATCGATCGATTCCAGACCCTGTCTTTGGATGATTTAGCAACTGCCACACGCGGCGCTAAAGAATGGATCGTCAAAATTGCCATTTTTATTGGAAAAGAACTCATCGGCTATGTAACGGGGCTTGTAATCGACGGACTGATTAAGAAGATCATAAGCAAAACCGGAGGTACTTGGCCTGAGTATGCAGCAAAGCAACTCCTTGGACACCCCGTACCCGCAGGCAACGCGTACCGTCTACCTTGCAGCGTCTATCCCCCCAACTCCGGAGAATACATTCGTTGTATAAATAGTTAGGATACGGCTATGTTGCCAGTCATCATTGCCCCCGTAATTGGTGTATGGGGCATCCAGTATTTCCTCAACAAGAAGTGGCTCTGGGGCATTGGGTGCATAGCGATAACATTAATATGCTATTTCCTTAGCCTCATTGTCAAAGCATGCTGGCCGAGCGCCATCTCTTTTGGAATTGCTCTTCTCAGCTCGGTCCAGCTATATGGAAGCAAAAAGGGTTTGTCCTTCTTTAATGCCCTGATATCGGCTCCGCTACCTCTGCAAATCTACTGGGGAATTATGGCCGTCATCGTTCTCTTTATGCCTCAAATCCCCTTCAGCGACGTTCCCGGCTTCTCCTAACGCGTCGCCGATTCAACCCCATACAATCCAGTTCACAAAAAGAGTCGGTCGAGCAAATGCTCTAAAAAAAGAGCTGGCCGGGCAAAGCCCGACCAGCTCACATACTTTCCTTCAGCCCTTTTCATCCGCACGGGAGAGAAGCCAGCAAAGCCACCGCAGGGCCCGCCCCGGAAGCCCTTTCTCCCGAACGATCCCGCAGCGCGAAGCGCGAGGACCAGTGAGGGAGAAAGGGCGTGGGGCGGGCCCGAACGAGAGCGTTACTCCTTCTCGACCGCGCGCATGATCGCCTTGTAGATCTCCATCAGCGGGATGATCAGGAAGGCAAGGCCCAGCGCGGCAAGAACGCCCTTGAGCTCAAGCGTCACGGGGCCAAAGAACATCTCGGCAAGCGTCGGCTGCACGGTCACGATCACCGTCAGCACCAGTGCCAGCGCGGCGGAAGCCCACAGCCACTTGTTCTGCTTCTTCATGGTGAACAGCGACGCACGACGGCTGCGCATATTGAAGCAGTGGAAAATCTCGACCATGTTGAGCGTGATGAACGCCATCATCACGCCTTCCTCGTCGGCATTGCCGGCGATCATATCGGCGATGTGGATGTAGCCCATGTCAAAGTACACGCCCACAAAGAAGCTCGCCAGCACCAGCACGGTGATGATTAGGCCCTGGACCACACAGTCCAGGCCCATATTGCCGGCAAAGACGCCGTCCTTGGCGTTGCGCGGCTTGCGCTTCATGATGTCGCCCTCGGCATCCTCCATGCCCAACGCGAGCGCGGGGAAGCAGTCGGTAACTAGGTTCACCCACAGCAGCTGCACCGGCTGGAAGATGGTAAAGCCGATGAGCGTGGCGATAAACACCGAGAACACCTCGGCAAGGTTGGCCGAAAGCAGGAACTGGATGACCTTGCGGATGTTGTCGTAGATGCGACGGCCCTCTTCACAGGCACCGATGATGGTGGCGAAGTTGTCGTCGGCAAGCACCATGTCGGCGACGTTCTTGGTGACATCGGTACCGGTGATGCCCATGCCCACGCCGATGTCGGCGCGCTTGAT
The DNA here is from genome assembly GCA_958351385.1 of uncultured Collinsella sp. Taxonomy (GTDB): domain Bacteria; phylum Actinomycetota; class Coriobacteriia; order Coriobacteriales; family Coriobacteriaceae; genus Collinsella. The sequence continues at coordinate 23,912 of CATWKM010000020.1, forward strand.
GGACGGAGCGTCGTTGACGCCGTCGCCCGTCATGGCCACGATCTGGTCGCGCGACTTCCAAGCCTCGACGATGCGGGTCTTATGCTCGGGCTGGACGCGGGCGTACACGCCGTAATCCTCGATGTGCGCGTCGAGCTCCTCGTCGCTCATGCGATCGAGGTCGGCACCGGTGATGGCCTGGCTGCGATCGGCGACGATGCCCAGCTGCTTGGCGATGGCCACGGCGGTGTCGATGTGGTCGCCCGTGATCATGACGGTGCGAATGCCAGCGTCGTGGGCCTCGCGGATGGCTTCGGCGACCTCGGGGCGGACCGGGTCGATCATGCCGGACAGGCCGCAGAAGACCAAGTCGTGCTCGAGCGCAGCGGGGCTGCAGTCGCTCGGGACCTCGGTGTAGGTGCGGCTTGCCAGCGCCAGCACGCGCAGAGCCTCGTCGGCCATGGCCTTGTTGGCGGCCACGAGCTCGGCGCGACGCTCCTCGGTCAGCGGGACGACCTTTTCGCCCTCGTAGATATGGGTGCACAGGCCGATCACCACGTCGGGCGCGCCCTTGGTGTACTGCTCGTACTCGCCATCCAAGGTCTCGACGATCACGGACATCATCTTGCGGCCCGAGTCGAACGGGGCCTCGCCCACGCGCGGATGCTCGGCAGTCAGGCCGGTGAGGCCAGCCTTGCCGGCGTCGTTGACGAGCGCGCACTCGGTCGGCTCGCCCACGGCCTCGCCCAGCTCCTCGTCCCACTGAGCATCGGAGCACAGCGCCATGCCGGCCAGGAACTTCTCCTTGGGCGCAGCGAGCTCGTGCTTGACGACGGTCATCTTGTTCTGGGTAAGGGTACCGGTCTTGTCGGAGCAGATGGTCTGTGTGCAGCCAAGGGTCTCGACAGCAGAGAGCTTGCGGATAATCGCCTGGCGCTTGGCCATCTTGGTCACGCCAAGCGAAAGGACGATGGTCACGACGGCAACAAGGCCCTCGGGGATGGCGGCGACGGCGAGCGAGACGGCAACCATAAAGGTGTCGAGCAGGGCAGTCGGATCGGTAAGGACGTTGCCCACGCCGTGGCGGAGGATGTCAACGCCAAAGATGACGACGCAGATGACGATCACCATGATGGTGAGGATGCGGCTGAGCTCGGCGAGCTTCACCTGCAGCGGCGTGAGCTCTTCCTTGGCCTCGGCCAGGGCGCCGGCGATCTTGCCCATCTCGGTGTTCATGCCGGTGCCGACCACGACGGCGCGACCACGGCCGTACACGACGGTGGAGCCCATATAGCACATGTTCTTACGGTCGCCGAGCGGCACGTCGTCGGTGCCGGCGGCGAGCTCGATCACGTTGGCATGCTTCTCGACGGGCACGGACTCGCCGGTGAGCGCGGCCTCTTCGATCTTCATCGTGGCGCTCTCGAGCACGCGGCAGTCGGCCGGAACGGAGTCGCCCGCCTCGAGCATGATCACGTCGCCGGGCACGAGCTCGGCGCTCGGCAGGTGCACGAGCTTGCCGTCGCGTAGCACCTTGGACTGCGCCGCACTCATCTCCTGCAGGGCCTCGAGGGCCTCCTCGCTCTTGGCTTCCTGGACCACGCCCAGCACCGAGTTGACGATAACGACGAACATGATGATGGCAACATCGGCAAAGTCGGGCTCGCCCTTGACCATGCCCGTGAGCGCACTGATGACGGCGGCAACGATCAGCATGATGACCATGGGGTCGGCCATCTGCTCAAAGAAACGCTTCCACAGCGGCGTCTTCTCGGCTTCCTCGAGCTTGTTAGGGCCTGTCTTGGCGAGGCGCGAAGACGCCTCGTCGTTGCTCAGGCCGAGGTTCTCATCGACACCTTGGTCGCTGAGCACCTCCGCCGCGGCGGACAGGTATTCCTTTTGCATATAGAGTCCCCTCCTGGGATTCGGGCCACTCAGCAGATTGATGCCCGATCATAATTCCCAGGAGAAGGGCAAGGGCTCATCAAGGCTGCCGTGCTGAGCGGCAGTTGATAGTGGAGCTATGGTACCCCAAAGAGACGCGTCTAGCCAAAACAATCGGTTTGGAAATATGGTCCGCACGCAACGGTGCAGACCGTGTGATGCTCAACATTGGTAAAACGTTTTTTCTTCGGCACATCGCCAAACTGACATATCGCCCAGATAGCAGCGGTTGGAGTGGTTGGTAAAGATTTTTCATATACCGTTTTTCCCGCAAAAAATGAACTTCCATTTCGGCATACGGTCGATTTTTTGGGGTATTCGGTCGGCATTTCGTTATAATCATCTCGGTTTTATTTCTTATGGTTTATCTATCAGCGCAAGACGATGTCAGATGGAGGTCTGAATGTACAAGCGCACTAAGATTGTATGCACCATGGGTCCCGCCTGCGATAGCGACGAGACCATCCGCGAGATGATCAAGGCGGGCATGAACGTCGCCCGTTTTAACTTCTCGCACGGCTCCTACGACGAGCACCACGGTCGCATCGAGCGCGTCCGCCGTATTTCCAAGGAGCTCGGTCTGCCTGTCGGCATCCTGCTCGACACCAAGGGCCCCGAGGTCCGCACCGGCCTTCTGGTCGACGGCAAGAAGGTTGCCGTCAAGACCGGCGATAAGATCGTCGTCACCGCTCAGCCCACGTCCGAGGATTTCCACGGCACCGCTGAGCACATCTCCCTCGACTACCTGGCTCTGCCTTCCGAGGTCGAGAAGGGCTCCCTCATCCTGATCGATGACGGCCTGGTTGCCCTCGAGGTCGAGTCCGTCAGCGGCCAGGACATGACCTGCGTCGTTAAGAACGACGGCCTGATCGGCGAGCGCAAGGGCGTCAACATGCCCAACGTCAACATCTCGCTGCCCGCCATCACCGAGCGCGATCGTCAGGACATCCTCTTTGGCCTGACCGAGAACATCGACTACATCGCCGCTTCCTTCATCCGTGACGGCGAGTCCGTCCGCGGCATCCGCAAGCTTTGCCGCGAGAACGGTGGCGAGCACGTGACGATCTTCCCGAAGATCGAGTGCGCCCTGGGCGTCGAGAACTTCGACGAGATCCTCGAGGCTTCCGACGGCATCATGGTCGCCCGTGGCGACCTGGGTATCGAGATCAAGCCCGAGCTCGTTCCGCACATCCAGAAGGAGATCATCGCCAAGTGCAACGCGGCCTACAAGCCCGTTATCACCGCTACGCAGATGCTCGACTCCATGCAGCAGAACCCGCGCCCGACGCGCGCCGAGGTTGCCGACGTTGCTAACGCCATCTACGACGGCACCGACGCCGTTATGCTCTCTGGCGAGTCCGCTGCCGGTAAGTACCCGGTCGAGGCCGTTAAGATGCAGGCCAGCATTGCTCTCGAGACCGAGAAGTACCTCCCGGCCCACGCTCCGCTCGAGGTTCCGGCCGACGCTCACGGCACCCGCGTCGTCAACAACGTTGTGGGTATGTCCGCTGTGAACATGGCCACCACCGTTGGCGCCAAGTGCATCACCGTGCCGACGACCACCGGTCGTACCGCACGCCTGATCTCGCACTTCCGTCCCAACATGCCGATCTGCGCGTTCTCCCGCCACGAGTGGGCCGTCCAGCAGATGATCATGTACTGGGGCGTTATCCCGCACCAGGCCGAGATTACCCAGGGCACCGTCAACGGCACGATCGTCAAGGCGATCGAGACCGCTAAGGAGCTCGGCTACGTCGAGGCCGGCGATCTGACCGTCGCTACCGCCGGCGATCCCCGCATGAGTGTTCAGCTCGAGGACAAGGTCTCCTCGACCAACGTCGCTTACGTCGCTCAGGTGCGCTAAATCGCACTTGCAAGCATGCTTGCATTGCAAAGGGCCCGGAAGGCTTCGCCTTCCGGGCCCTTTTTCTGTGCCAATGTCGGCGCACGGCAAAACACGCACTCATTTCTTTACCAAAAGCGCGAAATCCACCCTTCGAGGCCCAAAAAATAAAGTCCCAAGCGCTAAAAGTGTTCGCCCGGTGGCAAACCCACACCTTAACCGACGCTGATAAATCGTTTTAGCAAGAGCCAGATCGACCTAGTTTTCGGAAGTATGCGGCAAATTCTGAGACCTTCGAACACACCCCGTTTTTTTACAACAAAATGCCTGATAAACTAGCCTCAAAAGCCAGGTCTGCTCACAGGGTTCAGATTTTGCCGCATACTTCCGAATTGACGCTGGCATCGCACGGTCCAAAAGCACATTTCGATCTGGAGGACGTCATGGACCTGACGCTCTGCGGTCAATCCGCTTTTTACTATTACCGTATCCCGCCGCAGGTATTAGGCCTTTACCCCGCCATTAGCCTTGGCAATATAGATCGCAGATGTTGCGGCCTCGGAAGTCATGCAGTTGTAAAAGACCTGCTTCACGCACCGCTTCACAGGCTTGTATTCACTCGGGCACAATCGGGGTCGCGAAGCCTCTTTAAATCGCACCTCCTGACCCAAGAGCCGCCTCCTGGGTCGTTTAGGCAGACTGAACATGGATTTGATGTCACTTCACCGGAATTCACGCTGCTCAGCCTTGCTACGCAGGTCTCCCGCAACCAGCTACTCATGGCTTGCTACGAGATGTGCAGCTCATTTGCAGTGTTTACGCCCTGCGAACGTACGCAACAGCAACTTGATGAGGCAATATCTCTTAAGTTCATTCCGCCCGACTGTGGTTGGAAGCGTATTGTCGACACCAAGGGCAATGACACCAACTTGTGGAAACGCGCGCCGCTCCTCAGCGCGGCGGATATCGCCGCGTTCGCCAAGCAGGCCGCAGGCCTGCGCGGTGTTAAGCAGCTCCGCTGGGCCGCCGAACGCATGGCAGGGCAGACCGCCTCGCCCTTCGAGGTCCAGACGTCCATGCTCGTCTCACTCCCCCGCGACGAAGGCGGTCTGGGTATAGGCATCACCAATAACGCACGCATCCCGCTCAGCGAAGCCGCACGTTCGCTGTATGACAAAACCTGCTGTTATGCCGATATCCTCATCGAAAGTGTCACCGACAGCATGGGCGTCATTCTGGAATGCCAAGGCCGCTCCGCTCATGACAGCGAAGCTGCGAGTCTCTCCGATGCCGAGCGCACTACCACACTCACAAGCATGGGCTACGACGTCATCCAAATTACCTATGGCCAGATCAAGGACAAAAGGAGCTTTGGCAACCTTGCCGAACTCATCCATAAAAAGGCCGGGCTTCCCTACACCCCAAAGATCAAACAGGAGTGCGACGCCGAAGATGCTCTGCGGCAAGAACTGCTTGTCGATTGGGATGACCTATTCGCTGCCAGGCAGGCCAGCTAGCAGCTAGCGATCAGAGGCAGCGCGGGCGCGCTGGGCAATGCGACGCGGGCGGCAAAACCTGCCTCGGTTAACTCGACGACCTCGGTAAACGTTGCGTCAAAGAACGCTTCGGTCAGCAGGCGGTACGGCGGGTGATCCGGCTCGCCGGGGTTTTCGCGCACAATCTCGTGCATGACGCCAATGGTTTTGAGCACATACTCTTGCGGGATCGAATACTGGCCAAACTGGGCCGCCGCGGTATAGAGACGATCGGTCGCACGCGGGATGGAAACGATGCCGAGGGTTTTGCCAAACCAGTCAAAGTCGCCCTGCTTTTTAATGCGGAATTCCTCGCACGGCTTGCCGCCGCGTGCTTCCAGATACTGGTTCACACGCGTGTTCCATACCGTGTCGGCCACCAGATGCGACCAGACGCCCAGCGTTAAATCGAGCAGCGACTGCGCCACATCTTCGGACGCAAGCGAGAACTCACAGGCGCCGGGACCGACAACCGGCTCGGCATCCCTGTAGCGCTGAGGATAGTGCACGCGGTTCAGTCGCTCGCGCTCCTCGACAATCGAGGTAGCCTCAGCAGGTTCGCCCGCGGGTGCGCCTTTAAGCAGCGGCGCCACATAGGTATCCCAGAACTCGTGCTCGCGCGGCTTAGGGATAGGCTCGGGCTTTGCAAAGTGCGTAATGCGATACGGAATGGGATCGGCGATGCCAGGGACCATATAGCCCACAAAGATATCCGGAACCACGCAGCCAAACAAAAAGGCATTACGGTCGCGCACGCTATCGGCAAGCACGCTAGCACGTGCCAGCAAGCGCTCCGTTTGAGCGATATGAATGTTCCAACTTGGCATAGCCACCCCCATAAAACCTGGTTAACTATACCATCACGGCAGAGTCGCACAGGCGGCCATACATACCCTACGCAGCAACTATTCCGCAGCACCGCTTTCGGTTCCATACGACGGCACGGGCGCCTCGACCACATGGTGATATCGATCGATATAGATGGCACGGGCCTCCAGGCGGCGCACCAAATCTTGATGGTGCGTACTCATCAAAACCGTCTTACCGGCAGCAACGTAGGCCAGCAAAAAGTTGACTACGATGTCGCACGAGTCCTCATCGAGCCCGTTGGTGGGCTCATCGAGCACTAGGATATCGGGGTTCATCGACACCACCGCAGCCAGCGCAACGCGCTTCTTTTGCCCGCCCGAAAGCTGATAGGGCGAGGCATCGACCAGATCGGCAACCTGGAACAGCTCCATGGCATCGCGGACGCGGCGCTCGAGCTCGTCTGTCGGCAGCCCCATCTGCGCGGGGCCAAAAGCAACTTCCTCGCCCACCGTAGCGCAGAACAGCTGGGCGTCGGCATTCTGGAACACAAAGCCCACGCGCTGATGAAAACGCTGAGCGGCTGCGGAATCCATGAGATATGCCGCATCGATCACGTGCCCGTCAAACAGGTACGCACCCGCGTCCGCTAGTTCAAGACCGTTGATAAGGCGCATAATCGTCGTCTTACCGCAGCCGTTGGGACCGAGCAGGGCAACGAGTTCACCACGATCGACCTGCAGCGACACACCATCGACAACCGTATGGCCCGCATAGGAGAACACCACGTCGCGCAGCTCGATGAGCGGCGTGGCCTCGGCGCCGCCCGCACCGTTCGTGCCCGCCGCACTATTCATATCGATCGTCAAAACGTCGCCCTTCCCTAGTTGCATCCCCAGCCGGAACCAGCAGCGCCTACAGCACCGCGCACAACACGGCGAGCAGAACCACGCCGGCCGCATAGACCGCATCGCGCCAGCCAAACCCGGCGCGTGCAGGCGCCGGGTACACGCCGGCAAAGCCGCGGCAAAGCATAGCCTCGTCCATCGCGCGGCTGCACTCCATCGCCTTGATAAACGTCATGCCCATGATACCCGCCAGCGAGTCGGTGCGCGAAAAACCCGCAGGCGCGGAACCGACGCTGCGTAGCATGACCGATTCGCACAGATCGTGTGCTGTGCGTCCCAGCACCTCGATATGCTTGAGCGCCATATCGAAAGTAAAGATGACCTCGTCGGGCAGGTGCAGCATCTTAAGCGCCGCCGACATGCGGCTCCAGGTGAGCGTCCACGAAACACCCAGCACCAGCGACACGTTAATGAACGTCTTGAGTGCAATCTTGAGCATGGCGCCCGAGGCAGAAGCACCCAGCAGCAGGGCAGGCAGCGCCAGAACCACGGCAAACCCCGCGGCAGCCAACGCCGGCACAAAGGTAGCGCGCAGCCCGCGTACGGGGCGCACCGCGACCAGCACCAACGCGATCGCCGCCATCAACATCAGGTACAGCGGGCTTTGCGTCAGACACACGCACAGGACGCAAACGAACATCCCTAACAGGCGCACCGGAGCCGAAACGCAAGAAAGGGCGCGGTCGACCATCGACCCGCCCTCGTGCGCGCCTCCACCCAGGCGAACCCGCTCAAGCAGGCTCGCCAGGTGCAGGACATTCTTTTGCATCACACGATGCCGAGCCCCCACGGGCTCATATCGCTCCTCGGCCGCAAGCCAGCTAGGCAGCTCGGCTATTGCCATGAGCACCGCTTTCCTTGACCGTCAGCGAGACCAGGCGGAATGCGATGGTAAGCACCGCCACGCCAATCACGCCCGAAAGAATATACATCGCGGCCTGGCCGGCAAAGCCAAGGCCCTGCTCCTCGGAATAAACCTGCAGGTAGTCGCCCGTGGGCAGCGCATCGGCAAAGGTCGGAGCATCGAGGCCGACCGAAGCCTGCAGACTGTCGTCACCAGCCTCCTGAACGGCGGTCGCGGCGCCCTCGGCGTCCCACTCACCCCAGGCGTCACCGGTGGCGAGCAAGCCGAGCGGCGTAGCCACGACAAGCACGGCGACCAGAATGAGCGTGGGAATCAGGGAAGTCTTCTTGGCGGTACCATCGGCGGCAAGCTGGCCATCGACGGCCTCGGGCCCGACGATAATGCTCGGCGCCGTCTTCTTAATGAAACCATAGATGGCGGCCGTCGCCACGCCCTCGATCACGCCGGCAACCAGCATATGCGGGACCAACATGGCCGGAATAGCCACGGACAGCGGGAAGGGGCAGTACAGCGGAGCGCCCGAAGCGTTGGTAAAGAGCATCGGCTGAATACCAAACTCGATTGCCGCGCACAGGGCCGCTAGGCACAACCCGACCCAACCGCTCACGATGGCAGAAGCCGAGGTGCCCCACCTTTTGTCGTGCAGACGGCTGTTGAGCGCACGGAACACGATAGCAGCGGTAAACGGCAACACAAAGGCCATGTTAAAGCAGTTGGCTCCAAAGGACAGGATACCGCCGTCGCCAAACAGCAGCGCCTGCAGCGCCAGCGCGACCGAAACCGCGATGGCCGCGGCCTCCGGGCCAAGCAGCAGCGCGATGAGCGCGCCGCCAACGGCGTGTCCCGTGGTACCGCCGGGCAGCGGCACGTTGAACATCATGAGCAAGAAGGAGAATGCGGCGCAGATGCCCAGGAACGCCATATGCTCGCGATCGAGCGTAGCACGCACCTTCTTGATGCAATGGACCCATACGGGCACCATCGCCACCGCCATGACGGCATCGGTCTGCGGGGACAAATAATTATCTGGAATGTGCATAGCGCCTCCCGGTTGTCGGCGCACGGAATTGCAGCGCCGCTTGAATAACCTTGCCAGTGTTACGTATTGTTAGATTCGTAACACGCCGCCGGGTATCATAGCAAAACGGCACACTGCCAACAAAGCAGTGCGCCGTTTTGTAATACATTCGTCACAGACGCAAGCGGTCCTAGCCGCGGACCTCGCCGTTTACGCCCTTGCACACCTTGGTGACGATCTTCTGGTGCGCCTTCTCGACCTCTTCGCTGGTAAGCGTGTGGTCGTCCGAGCGATACGTGAGCGCGAAGGCCATGGACTTCTTGCCCTTGCCGATGCGGACCGGATCGCGGTAGACATCGAACAGGCGTACGCCCTCGAGCAGCTTGCCGCCGGCGCTGGTGATGCGACGCTCAAGGTCCTCGCAAGTCACGGCGTTGTCGACCACAATGGCAAGATCGTGCTCAACAGCCGGGTACTGCGAGAACTCGCGATAGTTCTCCTGGTTGCGGGCGCCCTTGATCAGCTTGTCCAGGTCAAGCTCAAAGGCAACGACAACCTCGTCGATGCCGCAGGCCTCGCGCGCCTCGGGGTGGATCTCGCCGACCCAACCCAGCACGGTGCCGCCGGACAGAACCTCGGCCGCACGACCCGGCTGCAAAAAGGCATAGCCCTCGCCCTCGACGGGACGGAAGCGAACCTTCTCGATGCGCAGCTGGGCGAGCAGCTCCTCGACGATACCCTTGCCAAAGAAGAAACGCAGTTTACGGTACTTCATGTTCCAAGACTGCTCGCTCCACTGGCCCGAGAGCACACCCGCGACGGACTTGGTCTCCTTGGGCAGGCTGGCGTTCTCGCGACCGTGGAACAGGCTGCCGACCTCGTACAGGTGCACGTTGGGCGTGCCGTGCGCCTCGTTGTAGGCCACGGACTGCAGCAGGCCTGGCAACAGCGAGCGGCGCATCTCGGTCTGCTCGGCTACCAGCGGGTTCATGAGCACCACGGGGCAACCGCGGCCTTCGGTGGACATGCCGATCTTCTCCAGGTCGCCCGGGGCGGCAAAGCCAAAGGTCGTGGTCTCATTAAGGCCGCAGGCGCGCAGGATCTCGCCGACCTTGCGGGTGAGCTTTTGCTCACGGGTCAGGCCGCCGATGTGGTTCTTAGCGGCCGGGATGGTCGCCGTCACACGGCCCATGCCCCATAGGCGCAGGACCTCCTCGA
>CATWKM010000021.1:0-33207 GCA_958351385.1 uncultured Collinsella sp.
GATCAAGTCGTCCTCGCAGACGCTCAAGCAGGAATACCTCGATACATACGAGAGAGGTGAATGACATGATAGGCAAGAGCTATGCAAAGATAGCGATTGTTGGCTTTGTACTTTGTCTTGCAATGGTGCTATGTGCATCATTTGCGAGGTATAGGTCCGAGCAGTCGTTCATCGATGGCGCTGAAAATGGGTTTGGCATAGACGGGATGTATGTCAACGATGGCGCGACCAGGCCGTCTATGGCGATTCTTGCAGGCGAAGACATGGAATGGCAAATCTGTAATGACGATGGCTCTTGTCTGAGTGGTCGTTTGGCCGCAACGAGCGATCCGAATTCGTTTGATCTTCTCGACAATGATGGATCGGATTGCGGTTCAGTTCACCTTTCATATGCATCGCAAGACGGGATGGACGGCATTCTCTACGTCTCCCACGAGACTGGCGATTTCAGGATGCGCAGGACTAACCGAGTGCCGGCTTTTATCGAGGAGTGAGAGTTCCCGGCGGTCTGCCGATTAGGCCGCCGGGGTATTGAACCCCGCATTCATCCGTACACACACGGATGAATGCGGGAAGTGTCCGGATGAAGGTGATAATCAAGGAAACAAAGCTGTTCTGCCTGGGACGGCTTTGGCTTGGACTTTAACCACAACATCGCAATCGACACTTATCAGCTCGCGCAACGCGCATGGCCAAATCTCGGACGCTGGCGCATGGAGGACCTTCGAGATTTACTGGACATCCAAAACGACGACGCACACCGCGTGCTCGCCGACTGCGAAGACGAGATGGCTGTCTACAATGCGATCAGAAACGGCGTGAAGTCGGGAGAGCTTTCTGTGGAACCGCCGCGCCGTCGCGCGAGCCGACCGGGCAACCCGGGCAATCTGGTCCCGGCTCTCCCGGTCGTATTCCTACGATATCGCCCCTAAATCACCAATGTGTCAGACAAAGAATGAGGCAATGGCTATGACCACGCCTACGGCAGATGCAACGACTACGCCTTTTTTCCTCTCCTTTAGTCCGGCGAATAGGGTTGCCGTAAAGTAAAGGGCGGGAATGCAGGCTATGGCAAGCGAAACGAGTTCCTTGGGCGGTTTCAGCAAAAGGTCGCTAGCAAAGAGTAATGCAAGCAGGGCAAAGCCGATTGTGTTCAAGTATCTCGATTGATTTTGCGACAGCATGGCAACCGCCTTTCAGAACATGCAAGTGAAAAGTCGGTACGATGTCATTGCGGTTGCAAACAAGCCGCCGCCAGGACCGGTTGTCACGAGACCGGCGATAACTTCAGCGGTGCCAGCAAGGTAGGGATCGCGCAGGCAAGCCTCCTCCTTCGCGTTCAGCTTGACCTTGTGAGGGACGGTGCGGTTATTTGCAAATCCGTGAGAATCGCACCACGCCTTGGAATATGAATCCGTGCAGCGTCCGCGCTCAAAAAGGGATATATCGTATTTTTCGTCGTAGTTGTCTCCGACGTAGATCTCGCTGCTCTCGGCGGGAGACCCCTCGTCGGCATAGGCTGCCGCAACGGGCACAAATGGTGTCATGACAAAGGAGAGGCAAAGAGCCGCTGAGACGATGGAGGGCAGGCATTTCTTCATGGCTGGCTCCTTAATCTGGCCTTTGATAGTTACTTGATGTCGCCTCCTTCCGCTTTATATCCGTTGTATTTGGCGTATTACTTTAATAAGGCAAGGGGTTCTTCCTCTCCTTCGGATAAGCCGATGATGTTTCCTTGATCATCCAGTATGAATACGGACGGAATATGCTCAAGTTCATATTGGTCATACACGGTCTTATCTTAATCTATGTATATGGGAAAGTCTCCTTCATGGACCGAGGCTTCTTCAATTGTGCTGTCCTCGGAAACAGTGAAAAGGTTCTTCCTTAAGGCTGCGAAATTATCAAGTTGTTGCATATCTTCTATGAGAGATTCGCAGTGCTGACACCACGATGCCCAGAACATCAAGATGTTTTCCTCATTAGGTTTTAGCTTGTCAAAATAATTGACGTTTCGGCCGAGGCTGAAATCTTGACCCTTTTTAATGGACAAAGATGAGGGATAAGCATCGTGTTGCGGTTTGATATTGGCGGCGATTAAGACGGCGAAACACACCAGAGCCGCCAAAGTCAGTAAGGCGATAACGCATTTTCTCGGTTTCCAGCTCATGACAGATCCCTCTCTCATGGTGAAACGCATACGTTTTGGGACGCGAGTGAAATCGGCACCCGGTCTGTAGACAAGATGCGCACCTTGTTCGAAAACCGGACTTTGCTTAGGATCGAGTGCTCGGATTCGAACGTCCCCAACGTTATATGAGGATTTCAAGATGGGCGGAATAGTCCGCTCTGCAGCTGATACTGTGGTATTGCATGGGGTTCGAGTATTAGCCCGACCCACATGCGATACCTGATTTCTAATCACCAATTTAGAGGCAAAAACTGACTCGCAATGGCGCCTTATAGCTTCGGAAGTTCCTCGTCTATCGTAGATAGGACCGGATTGTCGGAAACGCTGGTTTGAAGCCGCTTGTCCGGCAGCGCCGCCACAATCATCGCGGCACTCGCGGGGGTCGCGAAAACGATTATGAAAGTCAGTTTTAGCCTCTGGTCCTCATATCCCTTGTCCATTGCCGCTTTGACAATAAGCTGGTTTGAAAAATAGCAAGCTACGCCATAGCAAACGATTAAGGCCAATACGATAAACCACATGTGTATTACCTCTCAATTCGAAGGCTCATCGATGCGCAAAGCGATCGGATGCCGTCAATAAAAGCCGATGTCTAGTTATAAGGGGTATGGAATTCAGCCGAAGCCAACGTCTCCCCTGTCACGGGATCGAATAGCGTGACCCTGTGGTCATAGACATTCGAGCCAGTGTTGCGGAGCCATATAGTATTCCACCCGCGTTCGAAGTCCATAGTGTAGTCGGTTGGATTTCTTTGAGAATAGTCTTCTTTCACTATGCCGTCGACACCCCATGTGTACTCCTCCAAGACGCGAACTTTCACCTTTTCCCGAGTTCGGTCTCCGCCGTCGACGAAGGCATGGACGTAGGGGCGTCCCATAGATTTCGAGGCAATCTCGGTCAAAGATGTTGTGGTGTCGTCTATGCTGGTGTTCACGATAATCTTCGCGCTCATCCTATATAGTTCCGAACGTAGCCCGGCAGCATCGCCATAGCCCGCCTCGGCGAGTTCGTCTAGATATTCCTTCGTCAGGGCGTCGCTGCTGTCATAGTGGTCCTTCACGTACTTATATTCCGCGTCCTGGGCATCGGTGATGCTGTCGGCCTTCTTGTACCACTGGACAGCGAGCTCCAGATCGCCGTCTTCCTCAAGATTCTCAGCGAAGGAGTATGCCGACTTCACCTCCATTTCCGCCGAGTCGCCGTATGGGGCAATCGACCTGAATTCGACATATGCCTTTCTGAAGTGACCGTCCTCGTAAAGCGAGGTGGCCTCTCTATACCGCATCTCGTTTCGTAGGTCACCGATAGCATTGACCACCATCGGACGACCCACCGTTAGGAAGAAGATAAAAAGTACGACGATGACCGAAGCGACGCCCAGCAGTTTTTTCCGCCTCTTTTCCGATTTCGGCTCGAGCACGGCCAGCTTACTTGAACATTCCTCAGCACGCTCTTCAGCGTCCTTCCATCCAGAGATGCCCTCGAAGAGTCTCTGGGCTTTTTTCAGGTTTTCGACACTCTCCCCTCTGGCGATAAGTGAATCGGCCCTGTCGTATATGTTCTGAGACCGTATGTCGGCAGATTTGCATAGGGATTCTTCATCCTGCAAGTCCGACAGGAGATCTAAATGACACCCGCACTCGCGGCAGGTTTCCCGCCAGACGTTTATGCCGCCGCATGCACACGCCCACCATCCCTCATGGAACTGCGCCTTGCCGCCGGCGATTCGGCTGTCGGCATGCAGCTCCTTCAGCTGGCGGTCCCTCTCGGCCATCGCCTTCTCGCTCATCGAAAGCGGTTCGCGCTCGGGCGCTTCGGCAGGCTCTCCGGTTGAGTGCCACCTCCCTTGCTGGGAGTCGATTTGAAGCAACTTGATGAATACAGACTCGACGTCTCCCCTCGGCAGCGCCGTCGCCTTAAGGGCTCCCTGCTCGCATTGCGGTAGGTCGAAATCCAATTCCGAAAAGGGAACATCGCCTGTGGACCCATCGATATAGTCGACATGGGCGATACCGGAGATGGAGTTCAGGATATCGGCTGAGAGATTCTCGATCTTTATCTGCAGATAGGCCGCAGAGGTGTCGACGTTTCTCGCGACCTGGACGACCGTTACCATCGCCGGGCACCCGGGTTCCCATTTCAGCAGGCTCGAATCCCCGGACCCATCATCCCTGAAGACCACTTTATAGTTACCCAATCACCTTACCTCCTGTATTCGCGGCTTTTGGAACGGCTTAGGCTATAAGACGGTTCCCACCAGCTTTCCAACTCAATTTTACTTACGTTACCTGCGAATTTGTTGAGCAACAAATTCGATTGTGTGAGCGGTCGGTTGAGCTGCGCAGACGTTGAGCTAATTATTCTTTGCCGCTGCGGCAAGACCAGCACAACTTTTTGGAATAGTCCTACGCTCGGCAATGTATCTACAAGCCCTGAGCGAAGGGAGTCGCATATGCATGCAGCGGCAATTAACCTTCGGGGGGGGGTATCTCCTAGGAATACCCGCCTCCGAGGGCAGTCAATCATCGAGTACGTCCTGATTATCGCCATCATCGGCCTGGTTATCGTGTTCGCGGGACCCGGCGTGGCAGGCGCCATCCGAAACCAGTTCAACCTGGTCGGCAACACGGTGAACAGCGGGACGACTGGCGGCACCGAGGGCGGCGCGTCCGGCGGCGGCTCCACCGGGGCCGATTCTGCGACCGTACAGGCGGCTATCGCCAAGGACGCGAAGGACTGGTCGCTCGACGAGCAGGAGGCCGTGGCCGAGGACGTCGCCGCGAAGGGCGAGGCGTCGCCCGCATACGCTAAGGCCAAGGCCGCGATGGACGCGGGCACCAAGTTCTCGATGAAACTGACGAACGGCAAGACGCTCGAATACCGCATCATCGGCATCAACCATGACGACCTCGCCGACGGATCGGGCAAGGCCGGCCTTACGTTCCTCACCACCTCTACGACTATTTCGTCCAGCGTGAACGCACCAGAAACCAACGTTGGCGGTTGGGAGAAGTCCAAACTCCGCGCGAAGATGAACTCCGGCGAAATCTGGAACCTCATGCCCGCCGACTTCCAGTACAAGGTGAAATCGGTCAGGAAGCTGACGAACAACGTCGGCGGAACCGGCAAGAATGCCGCCGTGACGGCCATCTCGGACAAGCTGTTCCTGCTCAGCTACTCCGAGATCGTCCCCACCTCCTACTGGGCAGCCGAGTATCCCTGGACTTCCTCCGAGGGTTCCCAGTACGAGGCCTTCAAGGGCAAGGTGACGGAGAACCATTCTAATAATGCCTGCCTGCAGATTGGCTACCATTGGTGGGAGCGTTCGGTGGATCCGTTCAGCTCTACGACGAGATGCTTCTGTGTCGGCTACAGCGGCACACCGTCGAACACCGATGGCGCGGCTGGCTTGCTTTGCGTCTGTCCCGCTTGGTGCTTCTAGCCTGTCTAGTGCAAAGCCCGCGCGACTCCGCGCGGGCTTTTCTTTTGACAACCGAACGAACAATTTGAGGTTCGTGGCACAGGTAGTCGGTTTGAGGAAAAAATGGGGCCATACAGCGGCTCTCAGAGCGCCTGCTGCACTCCCCCGCCATTACCCCTGCGGCGTCCTCGTATGGAGCCCATCCTGGTTGGCATATCGTTGCAATCGCTCACTTGTCCACCGGTCAAGTGAGCTACTGGAATAAATACAGCGACACGCTTGTTCGTTACAGTCGCTATATCTGTGTAAATCGCCGCGATAAATACAGTCTGTACTCGAATGTATACCAGCTACGCGTATGTAGATTCATATCGCGTTAATAAATCGGCCCAAGCGTGTGCAAAACGCGCAAGTAGCCGCAAAAGGCGATTATCGCGCAGGTAGATTTTTGGCACCCTGTTGCTTAATCGAAATTAAGCAATTGCTTAAAACAAAAAAGGTCAGGCACTAGGTGCCTGACCTGCAAACTTCTGGTCGGGACGACTGGATTCGAACCAGCGACCCCTTGACCCCCAGTCAAGTGCGCTACCAAGCTGCGCCACGTCCCGAAGCTTTTGTTTGTTGCTGTGCTCTCGCTCGCAACAAGGAGTATATTAACCCGAAACTTTGCCCTTGTGCAAGAACTTTTTTACAAATTTTGAAGCAAGTCCAAAATTGTATCTGCGAGCTGGGGTTTTGTTAGAACGGGAAGTTCTTGCGTGCCCGCTGTGCTCACGATCCAGGCCTTGTTAGTATCGGTTCCAAATCCCGAATCGGCGCGCGAGACATCGTTGGCGATAATGGCATCGCAACCCTTGCGGGCGAGCTTTCGCTGCGCGTACTCCACGACGTTATCGGTCTCGGCCGCAAAGCCGATCACGCACCGCTCCCCCTTCTGGCGCGAAAGTTCGGCCAAGATATCGACCGTCTCGACCAGTTCGATGCGATCCAGGCGCTCGTTGGCCTTTTTGAGCTTATGGTCGGCAGGGGCTGCGGGCGTATAGTCAGCGACGGCAGCCGCACAAATGGCCGCATCGGCCGTCTGAAAGGCGCTCAGCGCCGCCTGCAGCATCTCTGCGGCGGTCTGCACGCGCACGCACTCCACGCCGCGGGGGACATCGAGCGATGTCGGTCCCAGCACAAGCGTGACCGCAGCGCCGCGGCGAGCAGCCTCCCCCGCCAGGGCGATGCCCATCTTGCCCGACGACCGGTTGCCAATAAAGCGCACGGGGTCGATCGGCTCGTGCGTGGGGCCGGCGGTGATTACGATGCGCTTGTCCGCAAGGTCCTGGGGCGCGGGGTTGAGCACCTCGCAGACGGCCTTAACGATGTCCTCGGGCTCGCTCATGCGTCCCGTGTCCACGTCGCCGCAGGCAAGGTAGCCACTACCGGGTCCTACCACATGGACGCCACGGTCGCGCAGCGTGGCCATGTTGGCCTGCGTCGCCGGCGCCTTCCACATGCCGTTGTTCATGGCAGGGGCGATCACGATGGGGCGCGGCGTGGCAAGCAGCGTGGTGGAGATGAGGTCATCGGCGATACCGTTTGCCATCTTGGCGATGATATTGGCCGTCGCGGGCGCCACGACCACCAGATCGGGCTCCTGCGCCAGCGAAATGTGGTGAATGGGGTCGGAGGGGTCGTCGAATAGACCAACGGCAACAGACTCGTTGGTGAGCGCTCGGAAGGTGAGCGGGCCCACAAACTCGGTGGCATGCTCGCTCATAACGACCTTGACGCGCGCGCCGCGCTTTTGCAGCAGGCGCACGATATTGCACGACTTATAGGCGGCGATCCCGCCGGTAATACCCAGCAGGATCGTTTTTCCCTCAAGTTGCATTGAATTGTTGGATGCCGCCGTCATCATTTAGGCTTCCTTGTTGGGAAGCACCAGCAGGCGGTGGCAGTACGGGCAATGCGTAATCTGACTACCGTCGTGGTTGAGGTCGCTCATGGACGACGCCTGCAGTGCGGTGTGGCAAACCGTGGGGATGTTGCCCTGGATGGTCTCGACGGCCAGGCCGCGGAACTGCTTGAGCAGGCGCTCATAATCGGTGAGCACGTCGGTCGGCAGCGTAGCGGCAAGCGCGGTGCGCTCCTTGGTGGCGGCATCTATCTGGGCCTGGAGGTCGGCGGCCTTGGCGCGGGCGGCCTTGGTATCGGCCTTCACGCCCTCCTCGAACTTGGCGATGATGGCCTGCGCGCGAGCCTCGCGGTCGAGCGCCTCCTTATGGGCGACAACGACATCCTTGCGGGTGTGCTCGATCTTGTCCAGACGCTTTGCCAGGGTGGCAAGCTCATTCTCCAGGTCCTGCACCTCGCGGTAATCAGATCCGTCGACGTGACGCTTCTTGGCGGCCTCGATGGCGTTATTGGTCTGGATCTCGGTGGTGTTGAGATCGTCGAGCTCAATATCCAGGTCCTTGCGCTGGGCGTAGAGCTTGGTCATCTCGGCCTTGAGCTTAACGTAGGTCTTGCGCTTGGAAGCGAGCTCCTTGAGCTCCGGCATATTGGCAAGTTCGCTCTTGTTGCGGGCGAGCTCCAAATCGATCTGTTGCAGCTTGAGTAGCGTAGCGCCGGCGCTCATAAGTTCTCTCCTTTTGTCACAGTCCACCATTGGCAAGGGTTCAGTATTTTAATCGCATGACGGGGGTCGACCCCGGCGTCAACTGCAGAGTTCATCAATATATCAACGAACGGTTCCTCGGAGCGGTCATGGCCGAGCAAGATCACCGGCACCCCGCGCGAGGCAAGGTCTTGCGCCACGTGGTAGCCCGCCTCGCCCGTCACGATTGCATCCGCACCGGCGGCGATGGCAAGCTCGCCAAAGTCGCCGAGGGAGCCGCCCAAAATGGCGATGGTGCGGCACGGGTGATCGGCCTCGCCCCACACGCGTGGGTCGCTGCCAAACGCCGTGGCGGCGCGAGTGGCAAGGTCGCGCAGGCTGCAGGGGTCGTTGAGCGTTGCAAGAGCGCCCAGGCCGGTCGCTTCGGGGTCGTCCACGTGCTCCAGCGAGCTTGCGGGCGCGGCGTCCAACAGCGTACTTAGGCAAACGCGAGCCTCATGCGAGCGGTCCAGATTGGTGTGGAGCGAGATGATGCTCACCCCGCAGCGGGCAGCCTCGTAGAGCGCCGCACTGCACTGGGGGCGCGTCGCGCTAGGCGGGCAAAACGCCTCGGGCGCCTTGATGTAGACGGGATGATGCGTGAGCAACACGTTGGCACCGGCCTCCTGGGCGCGGTGCACGTTGGCTTCGGTCGCGTCGAGTGCGCAGGCCACGCCGCGGATCTCGTCGTCGGGGTCGCCAACGGATAAGCCTACGTGGTCCCAGGGTTCGGCGTCCGTCTTAGGATAGCGTGCAAGCAGGGCGCGCTCGAGTTCGGCGACGATCATGCGGCACCTACGATCGAGAGCAGCGTCTGGGCAAAGTCGTCCAAATCGCCCGGATTCACGCGGTCATCGAAGGAAATACGCAGTGCGCCCAGCGCCTGCTCACGACCAATGCCCATGGCGCTGAGCACGTGACTCGGGTCCATGCTGCCGCTCGAGCAAGCCGATCCGGCCGACACCTCAAAACCGGCGGCGTCGAGCTTGATGATGAGCTCCTCGGAGTCCATGCCGTCGACGTAGATCGAAACCATACCCGGCAGACGATCTGCCTGCGCGTAGTCGCCCATGGTGGCGTGAATGCGCGGATGGGCCGTAAGCGTGGCGTAGAGCCTGTCAGAAAGGGCTTGCAGCTTCTCGCGCTCCTGGGCCACATGGGGCACCAGCGTACGGGCGGCAGCAGCAAAGGCCAGCTGCGTGCGCAGGTCCTGCGTACCGGCGCGACGTCCGGCTTCCTGTCCGCCGCCAAAGATGCGGGGGCGCAGCGGCGTGCGAGTCTTAACGTAGAGCGCGCCGGAGGCAACGGGACCGCCAATCTTGTGGGCGGCGACGGACATGGCGTCGACACCCAGCTCGGCGGCATCGAGCGGAATATGCAGATAGCCCTGGATGGCATCGGTGTGGAACAGGGCGCCTGCGGTGTGCGCAGCCGCGGCAAGCTCGCGGATAGACTGCACCACGCCGGTCTCGTTGTTGGCGACCATGATACTCACGAGTGCGACGTCGTCGCCGAGCAAGTCGCTCAGCGCGGCAAGCTCGATGTAGCCCGCACGGCAGGGCTGCACTAGGTCGACGGTAAAGCCGGCGGCGCGCAGCAGCGGCAGGTTGTCCAGGATCGAATCGTGCTCGATGGCAGATACGATCACGCGGTTACGCTTGCGGTCGCGCTGACGAGCGCCCTCGGCAAGACCGAGGAGCGCCAGCTGGTTGGCCTCGGTGCCGCCGTTGGTAAGGATGATCTCGGACGGGCGAACGCGCGCGCCAAAGCTACGGGCAATCTCGCGACGTGCCACCTCCAGGCGCGCGGCGGCCTTGCGGCCGAGCGAATGCAGCGAGTTGGGGTTCACGCCGGCAAGCTCGCTGTCGTCGTATTCGCGCTGCGCAAGGAGCGCCTCGGCGCGCATGGGCGTCGAGGCGGCATAGTCAAGATTCACGGGTATGCGGTTTTGACCTGCGGTCATAAGGGTTTATGCCTCCTGTGCAGCCTCGTTGCCCAGCTTCTTCAGAAGCGCAACCTCGGCGGCGGGATCTTCGGACTTAAATACGGCGGAGCCGGCTACGAGCACGTTGGCGCCGGCCTTGACGACCTCGGCGATGTTCTTGGAAGAAATGCCACCGTCGACCTCGATGAGGGGCGAAACGCCGTGACGCTCGCACATGGCCCTGAGCTCGTGGAGCTTAGCGATGGTGCCCGGGATAAAGCTCTGGCCGCCAAAGCCGGGGTTCACGCTCATCAGCAGCACCATGTCGACAACGTCGATGATGCTCTCGAGTACGCACACGGGGGTGGCGGGGTTGAGCACCACGCCGGCCTTGACGCCGCGCTGCTGCAGATGGGTGAGCGTGCGGTGCAGGTGCGTGGAGGCCTCGTAGTGCACGGTGATCATGTCGGCACCGGCGTCGGCGTACCAATCGACCGTCTCGTCGGGGTTCGACACCATCAGGTGCGCGTCGACCGGTACATCGGTGGAGCGCTTGACGGCCTTGAGGATATCGACGCCAAAGGTGAGGTTGCCGGTAAAGTGTCCGTCCATAACGTCGAAGTGCACGTAGTCTGCGCCAGCGATCTTGTCGAGTTCGCCCTTGAGGTTAGCCATGTCGGCCGAAAGGACGGACGGAGCGATTTTGATGGAACCCATGGTAGAAACCTTTCTGCGTTAATCGGTGAGTCCGTAGAACTCCTGCGATGGGACGCGGTCGGTGAGAATCTCGAGCGCCCTATCCAAAGTAACACCGTTGTAGAGCGTTTGCTCTACGGCAAAGGTGAGCGGAATGTCTACGCCCAGTGAACGGGCGAGCTCGCTGACGCTGCGGGCCGCAACGGCGCCCTCGACCACCATGTGCGTGCGCGTCTGGTACTCGTCGAGCGACACTCCGTGGGCAAACTCGTAGCCAAAGGTGCGGTTGCGCGAATGCTCCGAGGTGCAGGTGGCAATGAGGTCGCCCATGCCGGCAAGTCCCATGCAGGTTATGGCCTGCCCGCCGCGGGCGTGTACCAGGCGGCTGATCTCGGCCAGGCCACGCGTCATGATAAGGGCGAGCGTGTTGTCGCCCGCGCCGGTGCCGGCGGAGATGCCGCACACGATGGCGATGACGTTTTTCATGGCGCCGCAAACCTCGACGCCGGTCATGTCCTGCGACAAGTAGATGCGGAAGGCCGTGGATAGGAGCAGGTCCTTAAAGGTCTCCCCTACCTGCGGATCCTTACTTGCGATGACGGCGGCAGAAAGTCCGCCGCGGCAGATCTCCTCGGCATGGTTGGGGCCCGAGAGCGCCGCCACGCGCGACTCGTTGCCGATCTCGCTGGCGATGACCTCGCTCATGAGCAGGCCGGACTCGGGCTCAATGCCCTTGGTGAGGCAGAGCACCGGGGTGTCGGCGGCGATACAGGGTGCCGCTTGATGGCATACGCTGCGCAGGTGCGTGGAGGGCACGGCGAAGATAATGACGTCGGCGCCGTTGAGCGCCTGCGCCAGGTCCGTCGTGGCGACGACGTTGCCGGGCAGCTCATATCCCACCAGATACCGGGGGTTACGGTGCTCGCCATTGATGCCGGCGGCCGTCTGCTCGCTATGGGCCCACATGGTCACGCGCTCGGCTCGAGCGGCGGCAAGGCCGGCGACGGCGGTTCCCCAGGAGCCGGAGCCAATCAGCGCAACATTCATGACTCTCTCCTACTTATCGTCGGGCTCGGTGACGCGCTTGGTAAACGATAGCTTGGACTCCTTGCCCGTCATGAGCTTTTTGATGTTCGCACGATGGGCCCACACCACGGTGATGCCGATCAGCGCCATGCAAAACTTAAGTCCCAGGCTGC
This sequence comes from uncultured Collinsella sp., assembly GCA_958351385.1. GTDB lineage: Bacteria > Actinomycetota > Coriobacteriia > Coriobacteriales > Coriobacteriaceae > Collinsella. The sequence continues at coordinate 12,076 of CATWKM010000021.1, forward strand.
CGTACGGAAAGACCGCGCAGGCGGCGATGGGAAGACCGATGGCCGCGGCAAGCGAGCCCACCGACACAAACTTGGTGATGGCGACGGCCACGATAAACATGCCCAGCAGCGACAGTCCAATGGGCCAGTACCAGGCAAGAATCACGCCCAGGCCCACGGCGATACCCTTACCGCCGTGGAAGTTAAGGTAGGGAGAAAAGATGTGTCCCCACACGGCAGCCAGGCAAATGACGCCGAGCATCCAGTCGCCGGCGGCACCGGGAGCCATGATGCTTACGGGGAAGCCATAGCCCACGCTCGCGATGAGCGGACGCGCGATAAGGACGCAGATGGCGCCCTTAAGGCAGTCGAACAGCAGCGTGAGCGCGGCCACCTTGGGGCCGGCTACGCGCAGGGCGTTGGTGGTGCCGATGTTGCCGGAGCCCGCCTTGCGAATGTCGGTGTGGTTGAACACGCGGCCCAGGATCAGGCCAAACGGAATCGCCCCGATAAAGAACGAGACCACGGCGCAGATGACGGTCAGCAGAATCGGATTATGCATCCTTTTGCTCCTTCTTCCTAAAGAAGAGTCGAATGGGCGTGCCGGAAAAATCGAAGGTCGAGCGCATACGGTTCTCCACGTAGCGCTGGTAGGTGTCGTTGACCAGGTCGCTGTGGTTGACGAAGAACGTAAACGTCGGCGGGTTGACGCCCGTCTGGGTCACGTAGTGCATGCGCAGGCGACGCTTGCCGTCCACCACGGTGTGGCCAAACTCGCGCAGGTCGGTGAGGAACGTGTTGAGGCGCGAGGTGCTGATCTTTTGCGAGCGCGTCTTCTCGGCTGCGTCGACCATCGCCCAGATCTTCTCGACGCTACGGCCAGTCAGGGCTGAGATTCGCAGGTACTGGGCCCAGGGAGCCATGACGCCCAGACGGCGGTCGACGGTCTCCATGCAGGCCTCGCGCTTGCGGTCATCGTCGAGCAGATCCCACTTGTTGAGCAGCACCACGATGGCGCAGCCGCGCTCGATGGCCAAGCCCATGACCTTCTGGTCCTGCTCGGTGACGCCCACGGAGGCGTCGACGACGAGCAACGCCACGTCGGCGCGGTCGATGGCGCGCAGACCGCGGACCATGGAGTAGTACTCGATGTTTTCGTACACAGTGCTCTTCTTGCGAATGCCCGCGGTGTCGACCATGCGGTAGTGCTTGCCGTTGCGCTCGACGACGGTGTCGATGGCATCGCGCGTGGTGCCGGCGATGTTGGACACGATGGAGCGGTCGGCGCCCAGGATTCGGTTGAAGAGCGAGGACTTACCGGCATTGGGGCGGCCGATGATGGCCACGTTCAGCGCATCGGGGAACTCGTCGGCGACTTCGTCCTCTTCCTCGGGCAACAGGGCCACGATGTCGTCGAGCAGGTCGCCCGTGCCGTGGCCGTGCAGGGCCGAGAGCGGCGTGGGCTCACCGATGCCGAGCGAATAGAACTCCCAGATGTTGTCGTTCTCGCGATCGGGATTGTCGAGCTTATTCACCAGCAGAAAGACCGGCTTGTCTGAGCGCTTGAGCATGCGGGCGACCGACTCGTCCTCCTCGGTGACGCCGGTGCGGCCGTCGACCACAAACAGGATGACGGCGGCTTCCTCGGCGGCGGCGAGTGCCTGGTCACGGATGGACGTGGCAAAGACGTCGTCGCTCTTGAGCGGCTCGATACCGCCCGTGTCGACGATGGTGAACTCGCGGCCGTTCCAATCGGCCGTGTGATACGAGCGGTCGCGCGTGACGCCGCGGGACTCGTGGACGATGGCGTCCGAGGTCTGGGCCAGGCGGTTAACGAGCGTGGACTTGCCCACGTTGGGGCGTCCGACGACGGCGACGATAGGTTTCATCTGCTCTCCTTTAATGGGTAGGGTCAGCGGGAATAGTTGAATTGGCGGGCGTTGTGCCAAGGATGTGCTCCAGGGTATCGAGCAGCTCATGCGGCATGGTCGATACCACATGAACCTCGGCGCCGCGACCGGTAAGGCTTGCGAGTAATTCGTCACGATGATACTCGTCAAGGGTCATACCGTCGGCGTTGAACATGAGCTTAGGCACAAAGAGCATAACCCCCGACAGGTCCTGCGGCAGCTGCTCCAAGATGTCGCAGGCGACGATGAGGCCGGTCACGTCCACGTTGCCGCCAAAGTAACGGTTTTTGATGGCCGTGACGGTACCGGCAAGGCCCTGCGGCGATTCCACAAAACGCGCCACCGTATCGCGCGCGCTGGCGCCCGAGAGGCACAGTAGGCGCTGGCCACGGGCGGCGATTGCCTCGCGAACACGGCGTAGGCGCTCAGCATCGGCGGCGAGCACGTTGTCGGTCTCATCCAGGTAGGAGCGGATCATTCCGATACCGTCGTAGTACTGCGGGTAGCCGTCGTAAAAGTCCGCCTCGGGAGGCTCGATGCCGGCATCAAGGTAGAATTCGTCGCTCATCTGGAAGGTGTGGCGGCCAAAGCGCTCGAAGGCACGGTCCTGGAAAGGCCGGATCATGGCGATAGTCTCGCGCGCCAGCTCGGGCTTGTCGCTGTAGGACCAGCTAAAACGGTTTTGGTGCTTGGTAAAGCCGAGCGGCACGATGCCTAGGCTCGTGATCTGCTCGTGCTCTTCGCAAAAGCGCAGCGTCTTTTCCAGCTCCTCGCCGTCGTTCATGCCGGGACACAGCACGATCTGCGCGTGAATCTCGATGCCGGCGGCCATGATGGCCTCGAGCACGTCCATGCCGCGCTGGGCGTTGCGGCCCATCATACGGCGGCGGACATCGGGGCTCACGGCGTGGACCGACACGTTCATCGGACTCATGTTGCGATCGATGACGTTTTGCACGTCCTCGTCGGAAAGGTTGGTCAGCGTGACAAAGTTGCCCTGCAAAAAGCTCAGGCGGTAGTCGTCGTCGCGAATGTAGAGCGTGGAGCGGCCGCCCTTGGGCAGCATCGTCATAAAGCAGAACACGCAGGCGTTGACGCAGGTACGCATGCCGTCAAAGATGGGGCCATCGAACTCAAGGCCCCAATCCTCGCCGGGAAAGCGATCCAGCTCCACGGGGGTGACGGTGCCGTCGCGCGGGTCGAAAACCTCCAACTCGACGGTGTCTTCGTCGGCCTCCCAGAGCCACACGATCATGTCGGTGAGCTGCTCACCGTTGACCTTGAGCACGCGCATGCCCGGCTCGATACCCACATCCCATGCGGGCGATTCGGGACGCACGTTCTTAACGAGCGCGCCCTCACCCGGCTCGGGGTCGCGGCTGCGCCCGTAATCGGCCACCTCGGTGGCGTATGCGGGTACGGTCTGGTCCATGATTAGCGGCAAAGCTCCTTGATGCGCTCAACGGCGCGTTCGATGTGTTCTTGCGGGGTGGAGGCTCCGGCGGTGATGCCGATATGGCGCGCGTCGGCAAACCATGCGGCCTCGAGCTCGGAAGCTTCCTCGATGTGATGCGTGTGCTCACAGGCATCGGCACAAATCTGCGCCAGGCGACGCGTGTTGCCCGAATTTTTGCCGCCCACGACGACCATGCAATCACAGCGGTTGGCGAGGGTTGCAGCCGCCTGCTGACGCTCGCTCGTGGCGGCGCAAATGGTGTTGATCACGCGCAGTTCCTGCACGCGTGGGGTGATGGCAGCGACGACCTCGGCGAGGTTTTGGGCGGTCTGGGTGGTCTGCACAACGAGTCCCACCTTGCCCTTGAGCGACAGCGCGTCCGCATCGGCAGCACAACTCACGACTTGAGCGTCATCACCAGCATGGCCAAGAATGCCCTCGACCTCGGGGTGACCCGGCTCGCCCACGACAATCACGCGGTAGCCCTCGCGCACCAGGCGCTCGGCAGCCACGTGGACCTTCTTGACGTAGGGACAAGTGGCATCGACCACGTCGAGGCCACGCTCGCGAGCGGCATCGATGACCTGCGGCACCACGCCGTGCGCGCGGATGATCACGGTGCCCGACGCGGCGTCGTCCAAGGTCTCGGCCAGACCGACGCCTGACTCGGCGAGCTCGCGCACCACGATGGGGTTATGGATGAGCGGGCCCAGGGTGTGGACCTGAGCGCTCTCCCCTGCCTGCGGCGCGGCGGCCAGCGCCATGTCGAGCGCGCGCTGCACGCCGTAGCAGGTGCCGGCATGCGCGGCAATCTCGATGGTGGGGACGACCTCCCTTGCGGCGGCCGCGGCGGTATTCATGACGTTCTCACCCATGGCTAGAACCTGCCCGGGTGCTCGGCGCACAGGTCGTCGCGCATGGCGTAGACGCGGCTCATGGCCTCGGACTCAAACCAGGCTAGGCGCTCCTTGCGCTTGAGCTCGGCCGGAGCGTCGGAAAGCGAGATGGCCTTGCCGGCGCGGATCCAGCACTTCTTGGGGCGCATGATCTTTTTGCCTTTGGGCGTGATGTCGGACCAGCCGCAGATGGCGAGCGGGTTGACGGGTGCCTTACCCATCTGGGCGATGAGCGCAAAGCCGCCATGGACCTCGGGCTTGATCTCGCGCGAGCGGATGCGCGTTCCCTCGGGGAAGATCAAGACATCCTCGCCGCGTTGCAACGCATGCTGAGCGGCACGCAGGCACTTCATGTCGGCGGTGCCGCGCTCGACGGGAATACCGCCCACGCGGCTAAAGGCCCAGCGCACGATCTTGCTTTTGGCGAACTCGGACTTAAAAATGGGGCGCACACGGCGGCCGCCAAAGAACAGCGCCGTCTCCACGGCCAAGAGTTCGGCCATCGAGGTGTGGTTGCAGATGACCACGCTGCCGCGGCCCTCCTGGCGCTCAAACAGCAGGTCGGCGTCCTCGACCTTCCAGCGCCACATGAGCTTGGAGAAGACCCACAGAATAGCCATGACCACCACGACGACGGCGCGGATGAGCGCCGGGAACTCGGCGTAGGGGGCGTTGTAATAATCCTCGGGCGTCTGCTTAAACAGGCGCATGGGCTACCTCCTTTGGTTGATGAGGTCCTCGATTATCGAGACGACCTCGTCGATGGTGTGGGCGGTGGAGTCGACGTGCACGGCGTCCTCGGCGGGCACGAGCGGTGCGACCTCGCGGCTGCTGTCGAGCTTGTCGCGCTGCTTGAGAGCGTCGAGGGTCTCGTCGACCTCGGCCTCGAGCTGCTCGTCAGTAAGCGGCTGGGCGTCGTTTTGGTGGCGCTGCAACACGCGGCGACGGGCACGCTCGCGCGGGTCGGCAGTCAGAAAGACCTTGACCTGTGCGTTGGGGAACACGACGGTGCCGATGTCGCGACCCTCGGCGACGATGTCGCGGTCCTCGGCGGCGCGGCACTGATGGGTGAGCATGGCGGCACGTACGCCCGGGTAGGCCGAGACCTTGGAGACGTTGGCGTCCACCTGCGGGGTGCGGATGGCAGCCGATGCGTCCTGGCCGTCGATGGTCAGGCGCGTGTCCTCGCCGGTGCCGTTGGTAAAGCGAATCTCGATCTGCTCGGCGAGGGCGTCGATGGCCGCCTCGTCGTCCAGATCGATGCCGCGGTCGAGCGCGGCGAAGGTGACGGCGCGATACATGGCGCCCGTGTCGAGCTTGTTAAAGCCCAGCTGGCGGGCGATCTCCTTGGCGATGGTGGACTTGCCGGAACCGGCGGGGCCGTCGATGGCGACGATCATGCAATGCTTCCTTTCGATGGTTGACGTGCTGGTATGGTTCGCGGGCGCTGGGGCGCGGCGGGTTGCCTAGCCCGTGTAGCGCTCGCGGTAGGTGTTGCGCTTGGGTGCGGAGCCGTGGCTGCCGTGGTGACGCATGCGGCTGGCGGGCGCGTCTTGGGGCTTACCGCCGTTGCGCTTGGCGCTCGCCTGCTTGGGCGGGATGCCGCCGGCCTTGAGGATCTGTACCTCGCGGTCGGTGAGCTCGCGCCACGAGCCCTTGGCCACGCCCTCGAGCTCAAGGCCGGCAAAGTTGCAGCGGTGCAGGCGGATCACAGGATGGTGAATCTTGCCCAGCATGCGCTTGACCTGGTTTTTACGACCCTCGCGGATTATGACCTCCACGGCGGTGGTGCCGGGTTTGACGCCCTGGGGAGCTACGGCCTCGGCCTCGCGCGCGTTGATGACGCGGCAGATCGCCGGCTGGCACAGGCCGTCGTCGAGCTCGATGCCGCTGCGGAGTGGTTCCAAGTCGCGGTCGGACAGCCGTCCGTCCACGAGCGCCTGGTAGGTCTTGTAGACGTGCTTGCTGGGGTGCAGCAGATCCTGCGACATGTCGCCGTCGGTGGTAAAGAGCAAAAGGCCCGTGGTGTCGCGGTCCAGGCGGCCCACTGGAAACAGGCCCGGAAAGCGGTCGCGCGGGACCAGGTCGGCCACGCAAGGGCGCTCCTGCGGGTCGCTCATGGTGGTGAGGTAGCCGGTCGGCTTGTAGAGCATCAAGTACACGGCGCCCTGGTTGAGCTTGACGGGCATGCCGTCGAACTCGATGTGATCGTGGTCGACATCGACCTTGGTGCCCAGCTCGGTCGCGACCTCGCCGTTGACGGTCACGCGGCCGGCGGTCATTAGGTCCTCCGAGCCACGGCGGCTCGCCACGCCCGCGCGCGCCAAAAAGCGCTGCAGGCGCATGGTGTGCGGATAGACGGGCTGGGCGTCGGTGGCGGGTACTGCGTTACCAATGGCACGCGTCTCCCCTACTTCGTTAGTCCTCGTCATGCAAATCCTCCGAGGTCTCGTCGACGACCAGGGTTTCCAAGTCCTCGACTGCCTCAACATCTTCAATATCGGTATCGAGCAGTTCGCGCTCTTCGTCCAGGTCATCGGCCTGCTCATCGAGCGTGGACTGAATGCTGCGGCCGCTCAGGCGCTCGCGGATAAACTGACGCGATTGCTCGTCGGGGGCAAACTGCTCCAGGTCGGGCAGGTCGCGGGTGGAGCGCAGACCGAACTTTTCCAAGAAGGCGTTGGTCGTGCCGTAAATGATGGCCTGACCGCGCTGGGGATCGCGGCCGAGCTCGCGCACCAGGCCCTTGTCCACGAGCGACGCGATGACGCCGTCGGAGTTGACGCCGCGGATGCCCTTGACCACCTCGCGCGTCACAGGCTGGTGGTATGCGATGACGGCCAGGGTTTCGAGCGCCGCCTGCGACAGCTTTTGCGTGTCCCAGCTCAGCACGTAGGCCTCAACCACGTCGTGATAGGCGGGATGCGTAAACAGGCGCCAGCCGCCGGCGACCTCGCGCAGCTGAAAGCCGCGGTTGGCCTCCTCGTACTCAACCTTGAGCTCGGCGAGCAGCGATGCGCACTCGCCCGGGGCGATATCCAGCGCACCTGCCAGCGCGGGTGCGCTCACGGGGTCGCTCGACACCAGCAGCAGAGCCTCAAGGGCGCCTTTGATGCTGTTTGCCTCCAGCGTGGAAAGGGTTGACATGGTTGCGGCTCCTATTCGGTGAGCTCGGGGCCCTCGCCGGGCACGTATGCCTCGGCGCCCTCGACGCGGTTGATGCAGATGGTTCCGAAGATCTCGTCCTGGCTCAGCGTGAGCGAGCCGCGCTTGGCAAGCTCGAGCATGGCCAGGAAGGTGACGACGAGCTGCTCGGTGGTGGCGTCGCCGTCCAACAGCTCGCGGAAGGTGCAGGTTTGGTGCGCCATGGTAAAGCGGTCGACTGAGGCCACGGTCAGGTCGAGCGGCACGCGATGCGGCGCCACGTGCTCGGCCTCCAGCAAGAAGGTCTGGCGCTTGCCGTCCAGGTCGGCACAGATAACGGCCAGGCCGCGCAGGGTGATGCCAGCCAGATAGTCGGGCATGAGCCCTAGGAACTCGGGGTCGGGGCCGGCCACACGCGGATGCATACGGCTTTCGGCCTGCATGCGGGCACCGAGGGCCGCAGCCGCGCCTTTAAACTGCTTGTAGGCAATCAGGCGCTGGATCAGGACCTCGCGCAAGGCGTCGCCGTCGAGCGCGCTGAGTTCCTCGAGGTCTTCGTCGAACTCGTCATCGTCGTCATCAATTTTACGCGGGGCCTCCTGCGGCACCAGAGAGGCGGCCTTGATGTCCAGAAGGGTTGCCGCGACCAGCAGAAAGTCGCTCGCCACGTCCAGGTCCAGCGCCTCGATGCGCTCAGCCTCGGCAAGGTATTGCTCGGCCACCTCGCTGATGGAGATGGCGCCGATATCTACTTTTTGGCGGGTTACCAGCTGCAGCAGCAGGTCGAACGGTCCGCTGTAGACCTGAGTCGACACGCGATACGACATCTTCGACCTCCTTTGACGGCGCCTTCGCGGCGCGGTTTGGGTGCATGTTGCGACCGTTTTGCGCGGTCGACCTGTAAGTTTACCTTAGATGCCGGCGATTGCGAAGTTGAGCAGCCACTCGGCCAGCGGATACACGGTAACGTCGAAATAGCGGCCGATCACATCAATGCCAGTCCACATGGGCAGCAGGTACAGCACGATGATGAGGATGGGCATGGCGTATTGCTGCAGGTGGTAGTAGTTGTTGAGCGCCTTGCCTTTGAGGAACGGCACGATGATCGACGAGCCATCGAGCGGCGGGATCGGGATGAGGTTGAAGAATGCGAGTGACAGGTTAACCACGATAAACGTGGCGCCGAAGTTCATGATCTGTGACGCCAGGGCAAAGGAGATGCCGGTGTAGAGGTTGCCGTACGCCACGTGCATGAGTGCCGCGGCAAGGCACGCGAGTGCGATGTTCGACGCGGGGCCGGCCGCGCTCACCAGGACCTCGTCGCGCTTGGGGTGCTTGAGGTTGTTGAGGTAGACGGGCACGGGTTTGGCGAAGGCGAACACCGGGCCGCCGGCCGCGAGCATGAGCAGCGGCAGGATGATGGTGCCAAACGGGTCGATATGGTTAAGCGGGTTGAGTGACACGCGGCCGCGCGAACGGGCCGTCTTGTCGCCGAGCGCCCAGGCCGCGGCGGCGTGTGCGCTCTCGTGGATCACGATGCCCACGATGACGGCGACGGCGCTGGCGAGCAGGTTCATGAGGTAGCTGCTGGACATAGCGCTCCCCTAGCGGACGCGGCGCGAGGCGCGCGTGAGCAGGTAGTCGATCACAAACAGGATCACGGCGACGATGGCGTAATCCAGGCGGAACACGCCGCCAAAGGGCGACGTGATGACGCCATAGCCGGCGATGGCGCTCGGCAGTGCGCGCGAAAGCTCAACGACAAAGCCTACGATCTGCAGCTTGGCGGTGAGGCCGCTAAAACACAGCAGCACGGTCATCGCGCTCATAAAGATGCCGCAGATGCGACAGGCGATGGCGATGATGCTCATCGCCACGGCAGCGGCCTTACGAGAGTTCACGCGCGGTCTCCTCTTCGATCTGGGTGGAAAGCTCCAGCCATTCGTCCTCGAGCTTGGGTAGCTCTTGCTTAAGGCCGTTATATTCCCCCAGCGCGGCGTTGAACTTGTCTTGATCGGCATAAAGCTCTTCGCTTGCCATCAATTCCATAAGCTCGTCATAGCGGGCGCGCTTTTTGTCGAGCTCCGTCTCGATCTTCTTGAGCTGGTTACGCACGCCCTTGAGCTTTTTGTTGAGCGCAGCGCGGGCTTGGGCCTCGGCGCGCTTTTGCTCCTTGGTCTTTTTGCCCTCGGCAGGCTTGGGGGCGGCGACGGGGGTGTCGGCCTGGGCGGCGCTGGCCTTGGTGGACTTGGTCGTGGCCGGCGCGCTCTCCGTGGACGCCTCGGCGGCGGCGCGGGCTGCGAGGTCCTCGCGCTTGTAGAGGTAGTAGTCGTAGTCGCCGTCGTAGACCGTGACTTGGCCGTCGCGGATGTCGATGACGCGGTTGGCCACGGCGCGCACCAGGTGTTCGTCGTGGCTGATCAGCACGATGGTGCCGGGGAAGTTTTGCAGGGCGTTCTCGAGCATGTCCACCGAGTCGATGTCTAGGTGGTTGGTGGGCTCGTCCAGGCACAGGAGCGCCTCGGGGGCCACGAGCATCTTGGCCAGGGCCAGACGCGCTTTTTCGCCGCCGGAGAGGACGCGAACCTGCTTCTCGATGGAATCGTTGTCGCTAAACAGGAAGGCGCCCAGTAGGCTGCGCTGCTGTGGCACGGTCCACTTGGGCGTGACGGTGTCGATCTCTTGCAGGACGGTGTTGGACTCGGTCATGCCCTCGAGTGCGTGCTGGGCGTAGTAGGCCACGCCCACGTTGGTGCCCAGGTCCCGGGTGCCGGTGGTGGGCGGCTCCAGGCCGGCGAGGATCTTCATGAGCGTGGACTTGCCAGCGCCGTTGGGGCCGACGAGCGCCACGTGCTCGCCGCGGTAGAGCTTGAGGTCGATGTCGCTGTAGATGTGCTTGTTGCCGTAGGACTTGGAGACGCCCTCCAGGCCCACGACCATGTCGCCAGAGCGCGGCGGGTCGGGGAACTTAAAGTCGATGTGCTTGTGGCCCTCGGGTAGGATGACAAGCTCCTTTTTGATCTGCTCGATCTTGCGGATGCGCTCCTGGGCCTGGGCTGCCTTGGTGGGCTTGTAGCGGAACTTGTCGACGAAGACCTGCATGTGGGCGATGTCGCGCTCCTGGGCGGCGCGCTTGGCGCGCATCTGCTCCAGGTTGTCCTCGCGCTGCTTGAGGTAGCTGCTGTAGTTGCCGGTGTAGGTGGTCACGCGGCGGTTCTCGAGGGCGGCGACGTGGTCGACGCAGGCGTCCATGAAGGCGCGGTCGTGGCTGACGATGAGGACGGCGCCGTCGTAGTTGGCGATAAAGCCGCGCAGCCACTGGACGCTTTCGAGGTCCAGGTGGTTGGTGGGCTCGTCCAGCAGCAGCAGGTCGGGGTGGCGCAGGAAGAGCTTGGCGAGCGCGATGCGCATCTGCCAGCCGCCCGAGAACTCGGAGCATGGGCGCTCAAAGTCGGTGACCTTAAAGCCCAGGCCGGAAAGGATTTTGCGGGCGTTGCTCTCGAGCTCGTAGCCGCCCAGGTGCTCAAAGCGGTCCTGGACCTGGCCGTACTCGTTAAGGAGTGCGTCGACGTCCTTGCCCTGCTCGGAGAGCTCGGTGATCTGGGCCTGCAGCTCGTTAGCGCGCTCGCCCATGCGGCGGATTTCCTTGGCGGCGGCCATGACCTCGGCAAGGATGGTGGTGTCCTTGTGCTCCAGATTAGTTTCCTGCTCTAGGTAGCCCACCTGGCAGTCCTTGGCGTACTGGACCTGGCCGGCGTCGGGGCTGTCGATGCCCATGATGATTTTGAGCATGGTGGTTTTGCCGGCGCCGTTAGGGCCCACGAGCGCGAAGCGCTCGCCGGGGTTGATCTGGAAGGACGCGCCGCTAAAGAGGACGCGCGCGCCGAAGCTTTTTTCGATCTTGTCGACCAGGAGGATCATGCTGCCGCCTTTGACCTTGTGTGCCTATATGAAAAAAGGCCCCAACTTGCGTTGGAGCCTCATTCAATGCTCGGGTGGAGACGAGGGGGATCGAACCCCTGACCTCTTGACTGCCAGTCAAGCGCTCTCCCAGCTGAGCTACGCCCCCGTGCGAAGAAGTACTATACGGGAACTCGGACGGCGATGCAAGGACATTTTTGGAAAAACTTTCGCCCGTGCCGGCGCAGGCGAAACACGACCCGCCCGCTCAACCGGGTTTCCCGTGCTCCGCCAGTCCCATTATCGGGCCCGATTGCGAACCGCCCCTCCTCTGCGCCTCAGAACTATGCCGGTTTACTACGATGAATCAGGAATGTTCGACCACGCACGCCTTTTCACGCAACCGTCGGGCTCCCTACCTGCGGTTTTGCAAACGGGGAACACACGGTGCTCGGGGGTCGCCGATTCGTCGTAGTAAACCGGCATGGTTTTGAAATGGCATCAGGTTGATTTCACGCAAAAATGTGTCGGAGCCCTGAATTAAAGGCCTTAACTTCTTTAGATCGCGTCTTTTCTGCGACGCGCCTAGATTAGCTGTTGTTTAGCATCGGACTTGATCTTGCGTTGTGCGACTTGCTCGTGCATGGTAGTATTTCACGTCGTGAAGCGAAGAAATTAGGTCTGAGTTGCCTTTGTTAGAATTGCATTCACCGTTCATAAGGGCTCTTGGCGCAACGGTTAGCGCAGGGGACTCATAATCCCTGGGTTCTGGGTTCGAATCCCGGAGGGCCCACCAGAGATTTTTAAGGCCGGGCATTACGCCTGGCCTCTTTGTTATTGGCGCTGCGGACTAGCTTTGCCATCCACAGACGTAAAGTTATTAACATTCATATTTATGATTAACAATGGATATGTAGCCAAGATGCTGCCCAGCCAAAAGATGTGTAAATCGATAGATATGAAAAAAGGCCCCAACTTGCGTTGGAGCCTCATTCAATGCTCGGGTGGAGACGAGGGGGATCGAACCCCTGACCTCTTGACTGCCAGTCAAGCGCTCTCCCAGCTGAGCTACGCCCCCGTGCGAGAAAGTACTATACGGGAACTCCCCCGCCGATGCAAGGACAATTTTGGAAAAGATTTTACGGTGCGTGGAACGGCGCGGGGCCGAAGGGACACACGATACCCGAAATAGCCCGCGGGGCGCGCCCCAGGTGCCGCCGGCCAGAACAAAGCAATCCGCGGTGCTTCCGCGGGAGGGTTTCGTCTGAGCCCCTCTCCGCGCCTTCGGGTCAATTTACTGAACCGTGCGCAGCTCGCGCCAGCTGGTCGCTTCATAAACGGACCGGTTTACTACGACGATTCCCGGATTTCCGACCACACGCCTACATTCGCAAAACGGGCAGGCATTCTACCTGCGGTTTTACGAGCGACGAATTCGGTGTGCTCAGCTACCCCCAATCCAACGTAGTAAACCGGCGTGGTTTTAAAATGGCACTTAATTACTGCAGCATATAAAGTAGTAATAATGCTCACTTGAACATTATTACTTACCAATACCAAGCCAATTGCACAGAACGTTGGCTCGCAATCTGGTCTCAGCGCATCTCATCGCCTCGGTTTTTGGTTTGTAGCGCAACTCCAATCGCTCACACACACTGTGAATGATGGCATCAAGCTGATCGTGATCATTGAGCATGTCATGGGTTACAAGAAATACGTCGTATCCCATGCTTTGTAATGCTGTCATTCGTGCGGCATCGTGGTCCAGCACGGCGCCTGAACCATGGATAACCTCTCCCTGAAGTTCGATAATCACAGCTTTCATTATTATTGGGTTTACGATGACGATATCGCCGTAACAGATTTTCTGACCTGCGATTTTTCGAGCTGAATTCGACAGCGGTGTTAAGTCGTTGACGTATATGTTTTTAAACTCCGCTCCGCCAGTACGCCTCGGAAGACTTAGCAACATGATTCCAGCAACTTCTAGCGGGGATGCCGCAATACCCATTACCTGCCGTGCGGCTTCGTAGAATTGTTTTCCCCACATCTCGCCCTTAACCTTCGCTGCAAATTTGTGCAGTTCTTCTATTTCAATAAGAGGCTTTCTCATCCAGAGCGATGTGCCTTTTCCGTTTGCTTTATTTCCGGATCCGTCATTCTGCTGCCCACTTTGATCATTCTCGCTGTCCTTCTGGCTCGCCCGAGCATAGACTCGCTTCCATGGGGCCTCGTCTTGGGTTTCATCTAGTTCAAAAAGACTTTCTGTGGTGTACTGCTCTTCTTCTGATTTTGCTTGCTCAAGTGCCATGTCGACCGCGGGCGATGGTTTAAAAACCGAAAACCATCCGCAGAGCTCGTACATGGCCAGAACCAGGTCGCATGAAGAAACGCTTCGAGTCATGGTGAATAGCGTATGAAGAGGGTCTGTGACGCTAAAGCCCATGCCCGTGTCGATCGAGACCTTCTCTGTATAGGCGCTGTTCCATCGGATGGTCCGTCTTGTCTCGGAATGTAGGTTGCTTCGAGTTGATGCTGCTGTGATGACTGGGGTCTTGAGGACGTCGGTTACGAAAGGGGCTTGGGATAGAGCTCGCCAGCCTTCTTCGGAGTTGGGTAGGCGCGGGTAGAGGTCGCGCACCTGCGGTGGGCAGCGCCAATAGCGGAATGCGGTGTTTGCGCAGACGATTTCGTCCATTTGCGCCTCCCCTGGTATCGGCCGTAGACCGTGCGGTTGTGGTCGTGGACGATTATCTACCGGGGCATCATGCGGGTAAGTACCGGAAGCTGACCAAACGCTGACCAAAAGCTTGACGCAATCCGTTGAAAAGCCGCCATAGGCATGAACGCGCTGGTACAAGCTGTGAGCCAGCGGTCTCTGTCTCCACAATTGCACATAGATTACGCAGGGAATTCAATGAATGAACGCAGACGCATTTTGCAAAACGCGCAATGACGACACCTAAGGTGAACTGCGTAACATATAACGCCTTAGGTAACTTCGCTTCAATTTTGGTGTCAAAAAGAAAAAGGTCAGAGGCTTAACACCTCTGACCTGTGCTTTAGATGGTGGGCGATACAAGATTCGAACTTGTGACCCCATCCGTGTGAAGGATATGCTCTACCCCTGAGCCAATCGCCCGTCGCCTTTCGGCAAAAGAGATACTAACATAGCCGCGCGCGGTTTACCAAGAACTTTTTGCCCTCGATTTTAAATTCGTGGGTGCTAGCCAAGCCAAAACAACCAAGGCAATCGGCAAAACCGCAGTTAAGCCACCCTTTATCGCTTAATCCACGAGGTCTCGGGACGGCAGATAAGTCGAGCATTGTTATAGGCCATGTCGAGCGTGAGGCAGGTGCGCGCGGCGTAGAAGCCGTCCTCGCGCTGGATGGTCAGCGCCAGTTCGGGCTTGTCGCCGGTTAGGCACAGCGGCAGCAGCAGTTGGATCCGACCGCCGTAGAACTGCGGCACGGCGAGCGTGTAATTGGCGGCGGCGCGGCGGGCGGCCTCGACGACGGCTCCCTCAAAGGCGCGGCGCAGCAGCAGCGAGTTGCCCTCCCCCATCAGGCTGGCGGGAATACGCGTGAGGTTCTCCTCGTCGCCCAGAATGTGGTCGATGTTGGAACGGATGGGCAGGCGGTAGTCAAAGACCAGCTCGGAGGGGTCCTCGGCAAAGCGCACGCGGCACGGCAGGTATTCAAACGAGACCAGCATGGGATCGCTTTCCTTAAAGAAACCCTTCAAAAACCAGCGCTGGCGCGCATCGGGCTTGGTGTTGGGCTCAAACAGACCGTAGATGGTCTCGTAGCGGCGCGTGTACAGGCCGGTGTTGAATAGGCAGCGGTCGTCGTCGAACACCAGCGGCAAGTTGGACGGGGCGGTCTGGCCCACGTCGCGCTCGGTCAGGAACACCGCGCGGCTAAACGAAAACGACAGGTTGTTTTTGAGAATGCGGTTGCCGGGACCCCAGTCCTCGGGGTCGGCGAGGTCGACCAGGCGGTCGTAGCAGGGCTCGGGGCAAAATTCGAAGTCGCACACATTGCTGCACAGGATGCTAGGGAGTTCCATGTGGCGTCCAATCAAGATAATGGCAGGCGTGCGGATGCTTTGATTTTATACGTGCGACGGATCGCCCGTGCCCACAACGCAACCGCGGCGCAGCTCGTCGGCGAGTTCTTCTCGCGTGCGGTTTCCGGAAACAAGGTCCTGGATCCATGCAAAGTACTGGTTGTCTTTGGGCTCGGGGTTGTCAGACAGCGCGTCCAGTGCCGTCTTCTAGCTGAACATAGCTCCATAGCATTGCTACCTCGTTTACGAATTTTTGAGTTAAAAGCCTGCCCCTAACGCGGGATGAATTACACTAGTTACCCGACCCAAATACGTCATCTACAAGATCAGGCAAGTCTGTCCATACTTGATAGGCGGCAACGTTGTCCGGATTCATTTCTCTTGCACGACGTTTATCGTCCGTATTGTGCTTTGCGGCATTGGTCAAAGCCAGGCCCTTGTTACCATCAATCATTTCGAGATTTACCGACTTAAACTTTGACGCGGAGGACCTGTTGGGGTCAGTAGATTTTAGAACGCCAAGGTCTCGAGCTCTTTTCTCGCATTGTGGCGTCGATGCAAAAGTTTCCGGGCATGGTGAGACATGATCGATTAGCCATACTTCAAAGCATGGATTGGAGATCGCGAGCCTAACTCCTTTTGTCTTTGCTTCTCGTTCTGCTGCGGCTAGGTTTCTGAACTCATCTGAATCGACCACGATCCATGCGGAACTCAATGCTTCGATTTCGCCTGCTTTAACGGCCTTTTTATCTGAATCGAGCTCTCGCGAAAGCTGCTTGGCCACCTTCAAAGGGTCTCCGTCAATATGCCGATACAGCACGCTTCCGCGAACGTCCATTTCAGTAATAAGGAAGTTAAAATATTCGGTTTCGGTCACCTTTCCATTGGACACAATTAGGTGGCGCTTTCGCTTGGCTCTTGTCTGCTTTTTGCGGCCGCGAGCAAGCCCTCTCCTTTCTGCCTTAGCCATTTATGTCAGCGCCTTCCTTCATGAGTTGGGCCACAAGTTGATGAAAACTTGGGTTGGGCAGCGGCACATAGACACCGTTTAAGTAATTGCGCCCCAGATTCTCATTTGCACGAGGCGAATACTCCATCGCAGCAATTAATTGCGAAGCACCTTCAGAGTCCTTTTCCACAAACCAGACTTGGTCACGTTCGAGTACCTCTTCCATAGGGCTGGTTCGCGTCATCAAGGTGACATCATGGGTTGAGAAGATTAGCTGCGCGCCCTTTGGATTTGTGTCGGGATCGGCGAACAGTGAGACGAAGTCGCGCAGGAGCGTAGGATGAAGGCTCGAATCAAGCTCGTCAATTACTGTTGTGGCCCCACTGCTTAAAGAACGTAAGGCTACCGAGAAAAACGCCAGCGCAGCTTTTGTGCCCTCCGATTCATGGGCGGAGCCCAGCCAAAAGCCATCTCCCGAGCCTTTATGGTGGAAGAACAGGTCATAAGCGAACGACAATTTAAAGTCTTCTGTAATTTTATTACGTGCCTCTTCCGGAATCTCATCGAGTCCAATGAGTGAGTCTTTTAAACCCATGACGCCTTCCGATTGACGGACATCTATGCCGTCAATTCCGATATCAGCATATTTAATGAGCTGAGATAGCATCTGAGCTCGAGCGTCATCGTTGATAAACAGCTTTTTTATGGTGGCGAGTTCTGCTAGATAATGCGTTGCATCATAGAGATTGATGTCATTGGCAAGAGCTGTGAATGCGGGTTGAATTACATCACTTCCAGCCGCCGCTGCGGCAGATAAGAACAAAGAATTATTGCGCGTGATATCCCAAAGTTGTTTTTTTGCACCTGTAAAGGTACTACCAAATTTAATTGACTGTTCCCCGTTTATCGAAGAGCGGTCATAGAGAAGGGACGGCTGTTTTGATCGATACACAGTGAGGTTCTCATATGTAACCTCATTTTTGTTCACACCAAATGAAAACTCATACTTTAAGTTGCTAGCGATAAAATCTATCGAGAATTCTGTGTCACTTGATCGCGATTCCGAGTCAAGTAAAAAGGGGACGATGGGTATTTGAGAATTCGCATCGCCTGCCGCATAACCTGTACGAATAAAGTAAGAGACAAAGTAAAGAGCATTTAGGAAATTTGATTTGCCTGACGCGTTTGCGCCGTAAACCGCAGCCACTCGCACGGGCCCAAGTTCCTTTTTGCTCGAAATCGGTTCAAACGAGAACTGCTGAGTATCTCGAAAGCTCTGAAAGTTCTTAAATGAAAAATTGAGGATCATCTTTAGAATCCTTCTCAAATATATCGATTATTCACAGACATCCTTAAATAATAAGAACAATTATATAGTTTTAAAACCGATATTTGTTAGCTTTGAACAAATATCTGTTTTAAATTGAGATTTTAGGCAATGAACCTTATAAGTACGTATGACATAATGCCTGAAGCATAATTCTCTACGCTGATATTAAGAGCAATCTTCAGTGACGGTGTCTCTTAATCTCACTCACTATGCCGGCGCATCTCTTCTCAATGCTGTCGGGAAAGAGCGAAGCTTCGGTAATGCCAAGTTTGCTCAACTCGTCTAATATTGATGCCTTCCTATCAGATGGCACTATGCAACGACCAGCTATTACGGGACTGTCTTTGGGCAGTGGACTTACCAAGTCATCAAATGACAGACATTGATCTTTCCCACGAATGTCATTTGGGAAAAGGATATATTGGCCAGACTGAGCGGCCTGTCTATCAAGATATCTAGTTCCGTAGACAAATAATGTATCTTCGCAGCACTCCTTAAACCATTTTGCCTGATCAGTTGGTTCAGGGTAAATTGAAAGCACTAGATCACGTTGATAGTCAAAGTATGGTCTAGATATTGCAAGCGAGGCAAAATGAGACAGAATCTTTGAGTTCATAAACAGATGCCAAGAGTCCGCAATTGCCTGGCAGATGGGATATTCCCGCTTATCTCCTCCCGGTCGCCTAAAGATAAATACTTCGCCCACGTCTTCAGGATTGCCGCAGGCGAAATAGAGGGCGGCAAGCGCGTTTGAAGTTACATCTAATAGTCTGGTGGGGACTCCGTAGTGCTGGAGGCAGGCTAAAAGATCAATCGGAAGCAAATCACGCTTGAAGATATTTGGCATTATGCGGCAGGCAGTTTCAATAATGTCCGCCTCGTGCGTAAGACTGCCTATGATAGGGGAAATGGTGTCCGATCCCAGTTCACGCCGATAGCTGTCTCTTCCGATTGACGGAACAAGATCAAACTTAGTGGATCCTTGTCCTCGGAAAACAAATGTAGATTCATATGTTCTGGCGTCACCATTTATTGTTGGTGAAAGTCCGTTGATGTATTTGATATACGAGGCTACATCATCAACCTCAACTTCAGTTTCATTAGACATATATCAATCCTTAAGTGGAACAAGAAGCTTAATAAACGGCAGTATTTGAATTGCAATTATCTTATCGCTCTGGCGGATGGGGTGTAGGGCTCAACATCGGTAACAGATCGAGAGGCAGTCGAGCTAAACAAAATAGTGCCGTCGCAGCGATAGCTGATACGGCACCAATCTCTAAGAAAATGATTTAGTAGAAGGCTAAAGACTTCTGCAATAGCTGCATTAACCACTTCCCTGGTCTCGCTTAAACTGGGCCCTAGCAGCGATATGCGGCAGTCAGGAGCAATGTCCCCAGCAGGTAAAGCGCCACAGAGGCGACGATCGAGTTGGTGTCGCCGGTCTTGGGGAGTGCCGCAGTTGTTGCGGTGGCAGCCTTGGGCTTGGGGACTTTGGCGACCGTGGTCTTGGTTGCTGTCGTTGTTGTCTTGGTTGGCGTGGCCGCGGGTTTCAGTGAGGGATTTGCCGTGGGCCCCGTGGTGGGCTCTCCAGCAGCGGGGCTTACATTAGCGGGAGACTTGTCCGCGTTATCGCCCGGCACCTCGCCCTTGTCAGTCTCCCCCGCCGGAGGCGTGGCGACATCGGGCTCAACGACCACATGCGGTGTCACCGCACCGGAGGCATCCACCACGCCGCCAGCACCAAAGGTCCCGTCGACAGGCGTCACAAACCGCGCTGACACAAGCGACCCGCCCAGGCACGCAACGCCGCCATCGGCACCGGCCGCATCGAGCCACGAGGCAGCGACGGAAAGCCGGCAGCCAGCCGCGCCAGCACCAATGCCCAGATCCTGCAGATACACGCCGTAGGCGCGCACGCCCGCTCCGGACCCGGCGCCCGCGGCAACGACGCGCCCGCCGCCGCGCACGGCCATGTCTCCGGCAATCACGCCGGCGACCGCCTCGTTTGTAATATCGGCCCCGTCTGCCCGCGCATCGACGGTGCAGCCGTCAACCACGAGCGCCTGCGACACGTGGATCCCGCACTGCGAGCCCGTCGCCGTCAGGGTCCCGGTGCCGCGAAGCGTCAGGTTGCCCCACACCTCCATGCCGCACAGCGTGATGTCCGCATCGGGCGCATGCGACTCCGTCACGGAGTTCTGCCCGGCAAGCGTCAGCACCAGGTCGCCCTCGGCGCCGATGGCCTCGCCCGCGTAGCCATTAAGCTCCAGGTGGTCGGCATCGGTCCAGGCCCAGCCAGGACCCGACACGCCCGGCTCGCAGTACGTCGCGCCCGCGATGATGAGGCTCTCCGCGCCCGCGGCACAAGAAGGCCCGCCCAGCAAAACGCATAGGCAGGCCATGGCAGCGATCGCGATGTGATGACGGCCGGTGTGGGACTCGGCGGCAAACATAGCCGCTCCGATCTTCGCAGGAGCCAATAGAATATGCACCAGAAAAATGCCCTGGTAGCAGCACCTATTAGTTTAGCGAGATCGATGCGGGAGCAAAGAGAAATCGCGTGGGCAACTCCCACAATTAGGTGTAAATCGTTTTGCCAGTCGGTGAAAGGAGGGATCAACAGATTAGATATCCATCTTATTAAAGTCGATGGAATATCCCATGGACTTGAGTTCTTTCAAGAGGCCGAACTCCCAACTGTCTGTTCCGGTATAAACGACGCCCTGTAGATCGGAGGGAATCTCGATACCTTTGTCAACAAGAATTGCAACGTTTTCCCTGCCAAGCCGACCAATAAAGTATCCGGCTTCAAATACAACATTTTGTCTAGCCCTGGGCTTTTCCGACTGTTCTGCCTGGGCTCTTCCTTCGTCGTCCGCCGTAAAAAGGCATACCGCTCCTGCTGCATCGCCTTCAATTTCCAGCTTTTCGATGATTGTCTTGCCCTGATTTGACTGCTCGTTTAGGACAACCGCCGTCAGGCCCTGCCTTTCGATGATTCTCGCGACCCTTTCTCTAAGCTCTCCGTTGTGACCATGAACGATAAATACCTTCGAATAATCTCCAACATTTGCAGTCGATCCGGTTTCCCCTTCGTCTGAAAACTCATCAAGGTATGTCTCCAGCACAGCTTTTGCACTGCGCAGGCCGTCCGCACAGGCTTCAACGAAAGCCGAGTCGGGCGTACCGGAGGTGAAGAAAGACAACGAGTAGCTGATTTTGTTAAAGCTTTTAAATTCGTAGCTGTCTTTTCCAAATCGCCTAATTAAAAGCCTGTCCGCCCTTGTCTTCCATGCTTTAAAGTCAGGCGAACTAGAGCTGATGTATTTCTTTGAAAGTTCGTCTGCTGTTTCGCACAACTGCTGCAAAATTTCAAAATCAGACATTAAGCCTTCTTTCTATAACCAATAACGGAGCTAAGAAGCATCTTATTCCAATGAGCGGCCAAATCTCTTTACTGTTTCCTCGGTGCCCCTATCGGAGATGGACTTGCCCA
>CATWKM010000022.1:0-31419 GCA_958351385.1 uncultured Collinsella sp.
TCGCGCATCTCGAAAAGGTATATGGAGCACTGGGCAACGTGACCCGCGCGCTCAACGATGTCAGCTTTACCGTCAACCGCGGCGAATTCGTCGGCATCATGGGCGTCTCGGGCTCGGGCAAGTCGACGTTGCTCAACTGCGTGTCGACCATCGATAGCGCCACGAGTGGCACCATCCGCATCAACGGCCAGGACGTGACGCGCATGAAGCAGGCCAAGCTTTCGCAGTTCCGCCGCGAGGAACTCGGCTTTATCTTCCAGGACTCCAACCTGCTCGATACGCTCACGGCACGCGAGAACATCGCCCTGCCGCTCACCATCGCCCGCACAAACTCGGCAGAGATCTCGACCCGCGTGCAGGATGTGGCAGCGCGCCTGTCCATCAGTCAGGTGCTCGACAAGTATCCCTACCAAATGTCGGGCGGTCAGCAGCAGCGCGTCGCCGCGGCTCGTGCGCTTGTCACCGACCCTACCATGATCATGGCCGACGAGCCCACCGGTGCCCTCGATTCCAAGAGCGCTCGCCTGCTGCTCGAGAGCCTGGAGGCCCTCAATCGCCGCCTGCGCGCCACCGTGCTCATGGTCACGCACGACAGCTTTGCCGCCAGCTACACGAGTCGTGTGCTGTTTATTCGCGACGGCAAGATCTTCACTGAGCTGCGCCGCGGTGACACCGACCGTCGCGAGTTCTTCGACCGCATTATGGAGGTCGTTGCCATGATGGGCGGTGAGGGCTCCGATGCTCTGTAAACTCGCTTGGGGCAACGTCCGCCGCGCCGGCCGCGACTACCTCGTCTACCTTTTGACGCTCACCCTGGGTGTCACGGTCTTCTATGCCTTTAACACCATCTCGATGCAGGTCGACATCGCCGGAATCGATGAAAAAGGCTTGGCGCAGGTAATGGGCAGCATGCTCGGCGACCTGACGTACTTTTTGGCCGGTGTCATGGCCTTTTTAATGGTGTATGCCAATAACTTCATCATGAAACGCCGCAAGAAGGAGTTTGGCCTGTACCAGGTGCTCGGCATGGGGCGCGGGCGCGTCGCCACGATCATGGCGCTCGAGACGGTGATTGTCTCGGTCGGCGCCTTTGTCGCCGGCATTGTGCTGGGTGTGGGACTCTCCCAGCTCATGACGTTCTTTACGGCCTCGCTCTTTAAGACGCAGATCGCCAATTTCCACTTCTTTTTCTCGGTGCATGCGTTCAACCTGACCCTTGTCTGCATGCTCGTGATGTTTGTGCTCACGCTACTGCTGAACCTTCGCGCCGTGCGTCGTACCAAACTTATCGAGCTTATGGGTGCCGAGCGTCGCAACGAGAGCATCAAGACACGCAACCCCTGGATTGCGATTGCCATCTTTGCCGTGGGCGTGGCGCTTGTGGGCGTGGCCTATTACCGTCTGCTACGTGATGGGTTCCCGCTAACCGCGACGGACAGCAAGCTGCAAGAGGCCATGAACCAGTTTGGTATTACGACCGCTATGGTTACCGTGGGCACCTTTGCCCTGTTCTGGGGACTCTCAGGCATGCTCATCAAGCTGCTGCAGAGCCTGCGCGGCGTGTATTGGCGCGGCCTCAACATGTTTACCGTGCGCCAGCTTGCGGCCAAGGTCAACACGGTGTGCTTTTCGATGGGCGTCATCGCGATGCTCCTGTTTTTGGCCATCACCTCGGTGACGTGCGGTATGTCGATTGCCAACGTGATGAACGAGAACCTGGAGCGCTGTAACCCTGTTGACGTGTCTCAGACGTATGTCTATTACACGCCCGATACGCTTGACTACTACAAAGAGTACATCAATCCGTCTGAAGCCGATCGCATGGTGCTGGCCGATACAACGGTCGATTTGTACCCCGCATGGCACGGCGATCCATGGCACGGCGATCGTATCGATTCCGATAACGTTGCGGACGGCATTAAGGGCAAGTCGGCGGACAACAACGACGAGACCGGCAAGAAGGTCAATATCGCCGATGTTGCCGGTGAGCATGTGCAGATCGATTCGTATCTGAGTTACCCGGTTGGCGGCTCGAATCCTTCGGTGACCCCAAGTGAGATGTGCAAGATCATGGGCGAAAAGCTTCCCAAGGCGTTCGGGGGTAGCAATGCCGATGCGATGGGTCTGTTTGTGACGCCGGCGAGCCAGTACAACAAACTGCGCCAGATGATGGGCGAGGAGCCGGTGCACATCGGTCACGACCAGTATCTGCTCACGTGTGATATGGGCGGCGAGCTGGTCGACCTGTACACCAAATACATGGCCGGCGGCCATACCCTCACCTTGGGCGGGCATACACTCAAGCCCGCAGCCGATAAGTCGGACGAAGATACGGCGGCCATCGCCAACTCGGCGATGGGCAGTAATCCGGGTACCGTCGTCGTTGCCGACGAGCTGTTGTCCCAACTTAATCTGCAGCCGTATTCCAGTAGCCTGCTCGTTAACTACAAACAGGGGATGGATACGACCGAGGCAGACGAGAGTATTAAATACACTGTGCTCGACAATCTGCTCGTTGACGGCAAGGAGCCGGGGTCGTGGGGAACCTTCATCACACGCTCCGAGATGTACACGCAAGCAGCGCAAATGAACGGTCTTATTAGCTACCTAGCCATCTACATCGGCTTTGTATTGGTCGTTGCATGCGCGGCGATTCTGTCGATCCAGCAACTCTCCAACGTGGCCGACGGCAGCCGCAGCTATCGTGTGCTGGCACAGATCGGCTGCGACGACCGCCAGATTCGCCATTCGGTGATGGCGCAGCAAGCGGTATTCTTCCTGTTCCCGCTGGCAGTGGGTCTGGCGCACTCCTTTGTGGCGCTCAAGGTGATCATCGAGCTGGTGAGCACGTTTGGCAACATGAGCATCGGCGGCACGGTGGGCCTTACCTGTGCGATTTTCTTGGCAGCCTACGGCGGCTACTTCCTGGTAACGTACCTCATGAGTACCGGCATGGTGCGAGCCGCCATCGCCACCCGCTACAGCGAGTAGCAAGCGGGCAAAATCGTCGCAAAACCAACGCGAACAGCCGCCGCGAACGGGGTCCGGACCCTTTTCGCGGCGGTTTTTTGTCTATCGGATGCCTCTCGGATGCAAGTGAGTAGACTTTTTTGGACTTGTCGAGCACACCGTGACAAACGCTCAATAAAACCGCAGGTCAGAGCTGTGGCGTTTTGGAGTGTGCTCGGCATCCCGCCAAAAGCCTACTCACTTGGTTTTTACCGCTAGAAGACCGCCGCGAGGGAAAGCAGCTCCCTCGCGGCGGTTGGCGTTTGCCCAGATAAAACCTGCCAAAACAAACCTGTCCCTTTTTAGCAGGTTATCGCTTCCAAAAGTGGAGGATCAGCGTGGTGCCTTTTGGTGGAGGGGGGATATTGATTAATTCGGGTAACATTTTTTTAACGCCGGGAACGATGTTAAAATACCCAAAATGCTATCTAGGAGCTTTGATTTTATGGCAACCGAGGCAGCTACCCTGCAAAACGTGACGCGCTCGTTCCTCTGGCATTCAATTATGTTGTTTATAGGGGCGGCTGGTCTGTATTGTGTGGCGCCAAGTATTTATACGGGCCTTTCTGGCACCGTTCTTATCGGTCTGCATCTGTTTTCGGGCTTCTGTGTGGGCCTCATCTCTCGCCCTGTGAGACCGGGTATTTCCAAAAGGCTTTTTGGACTTATGCTCGTAGACATTGCACTTCTTGTGATGTACACGATATCTCTTAATGTCTTTCATCAATTTCATGTTGTGGTTTCGGCGCTCGCGTTCATTTTGTTGTTACTAGCCCCCTTGCTTGTCGCTTGCTGTTCTTGGGTGCTTGGCGGTGAATTCGCAAACATACGTGCGGGATTAAAGGGGAAACATGTGGCCGATGGCTCTGCTCTCCACGGGTATCCTGAGCTCGCACTTTACAGCCCCGTTGTGCTCTTGATTGCTTTGCTTGTTGGCCTTCAGTTTCTTCTCGTCCCGTTGATGGACTCCATCGGTTCTTTCCTTTCCGTTAACGCCGAGATGGGGGTTGCTGCCTCGCTCGTCGAACCTCTTGCGTTTGGTAATGCCGCCGTTATTCTCGATACGGATTGTTTGTTTTCGCGCAATATAAACATCGGGGCTGTGCTCCTGAGCTTTGGTGGGCATCAAGAGATCGTATTGCTTCTGGTTACCGTTTTGGGCAGTATCCTTGCCAGGGCCATAACGCGATTTTTCCCCGACTTAACGAGCGCTTTTTCTGCGGCCGCCAAATTAGGAGGAAAACACTCTGCAGTTGCCGATATCCTTACGGCTTCGGGTTTTTCTCAAAGGGAGTCCGCGGTTTTCTCTATGAGGATAGAGGGAAAAACGTACGAGGAGATTGCTTCTGCCTTGGACATTTCCCCGTCTACTGCCCGTACCTATTTGTCGCGGGCCTTGACTAAAACCGGATATAAAAACATTTCAGAGGCGACGGCTGGACTTCTCTTGTCAAAGGATGCGTGGCATCTTGACGCAACAAAAGGCCATGATCACCGTTCAGAATCGCTGGGGTCCTCATCGTTCAATCAGAACTGCAGGATAGTCTTCGTCTGCTTCCTGTTTATGTATGCGTCTGGAATGGGCATCGAGGAAATCCTCGTATGCTTCGGCTTTGAGCATGATGCGATAATCCTATCGATAGCTATAGTGCTTGTGGCCCTGTGTTGCCGTGCGGCTATACGGTGGATGTCTAAAATGCACTTGTGCCTTTCGCCTGAACTCACCCTTTCTTCGGTGTCTGTGGGTGCTGGAGCAGCGTTCTGGGTTCACGATGTGGTAAGCCGACTGTACATTTTCTTTGAGTCCGTTGGGAGCGGTGAGGCCGTTGGCGGCCTTATGCCTGCCTTACGCGTGACTGCGTTCCTTGTCGTACTTATCCTTATGGCTAATTCGCTGCTATTCTTGCGTTCGAAAGATACGGTTCGGGTGGGTGATCGACGCGATACCGTGCGTGAGGCCTTCTTGAGGCTTGGTTTCACGCCGCTTTATGCCGATATCATGACATGCGTTTTTGATGGCAATAGAACCACCGAGATTTGCGCACATCTTAACGTTGCTCGGGGAACCGTCAAAGAGGCCAAGAGCAAGAGCTATGCCTTGCTTGGAGTTCACTCGGAGCGTGAACTTAGAGATAGGGTTTTTAGTCTTATGGCAGATGTTATAGAAAATAGCAGGTAGAAGCCTGTAGACAAATAAGATTGTAAATCCATCCTACACGTCTACAGACAGTTCTGACGATGAAGGCGATACTTCCGGACAACGGGTCCGACGACTCGTGTGTTGCGAACCGGAGGTGCTTGCTGTGAAGACCTGTGATTGCCTCACATATGTACGGCTTAATTTAGAAGTTCTTGCGCGCAACCGGGGAATTATGTTGCTGACGGCGCTGCTCGCGCTCGTATTCTGCATCCCGGTATTTCTATCCGTTCCAACGGGAGCAGATTATCTATATGGTAGAGCTTCCATCGAAGACCAGAGAGCCCTTTTGGTCTCTCAAGTCTCTGACGGCGTTTATGACACTGCCCCACAGGAGCTCAACAGCATCATTGCCGACGAAAGGGCGTGCCTTGATCGGGCGCTTGAAAGCAAGGCGGACTCCAGAGAGTATTACGATGCGATTGCCGATTACGACAATCTATTGCTCAAGGAATACCGACTCGGTTATTTGAATGGTGTTGATTCGGAGTTATCGCTTGAAGCCCAAGAACGTCTTCCCCGAGCCATATCGATGCTGGCCCATCCGGAATCGTACGACTCAACAACAAAAATGCCCGGGATGATCCTTCTCGCATATTATTGCGGCGCTGTTCCTGCAATAGCGTGGCTTTTGGTCCCGGTCCTCGTCCTCTATATGTTGCTTGAGGGGGATGGAAAGCGGTTCTACGATCGAGCGTTGTTGTCAAAGTTAGAGATGAATGCATGCCGCGTTCTCGTCTCTGGTATTGCATCGATGCTGGTTTTGGTTCTGGCGTTGGCTCCCTGTTTTGTATTGGCAACGGTGTTTAACGGTGTAGGTCAGACAGAGTACCCAGTCGTATTCATTCAGTATGGTGACGTAGTCGAAAGAACTGTGTTAGTTCAGCTAGGGCTATTTGCCGTCTTTGAAGCTGTGCTGTCGATGATGTTTGCTTGCTTGGGCGTGTGCGTGTACGCCGGAAGCAGAAACAGGGCCATTTCGTCCATGGTGATCGCTCTTGTGGGGGGCATAAGCCAGCTTCCGTTTTATGCGAGCAAAGATGCTCCATGGCATGCGTTGCTGCCGTATATGGTGTCGAGCTATTCTGCCTCTTCGTTTGCGCTCGGCGGCGCATCTTACGCCAATGGAGCGGAGGTATCTCTCGTTCCTGAAGCCAGTGCATCGCACTGCCTCTTTGCCGTGATGGGCGCGTTTGCTGTTTGCGCGTTGGGGGTCATTTCGTTTTCGCGTCTAAAAAGCAAGAATCGCTGGGCCTGGAACCATATTCGCCCGGATAGTTTGGGCGAGAAAAGCTTGCTCTCTCTGTCGCTGGATGCGTTGACGGTTGGAAAAAACCAGCTGGTAAAGGGATTGCAGTTTGATATGCCCGCTGGCCAGATATGGGGTCTTGTCGCGCCAAATGGACATGGCAAGACTACGCTACTGAATACTCTTTGGGGAGATGCTGGGCCATCAGTGCGCGTGTCAGGTTCTCTCTGTTTTCATGCAAAAGTATGCGTCGACCGTGAGGAAATGAGAAAGGTATTCTTTTTGGTTCCGAATAGGCCGTCGCTATTGATTCCATACATGACCGTCGCTTTTCATCTCGACCGATGCAGGAGAATTTGGCATTCACCTCGCACTTTGGACCAAGTGCTTGATCGCTTTGACTTGACTGGGTTGAAGAATACGCCCGTATCTAGGCTGTCTGATGGAAATAGACAATTACTTAATGTCGCGATGGCGTATATGTCCTATTGCGAAGTCGTCCTTTTGGATGAGCCCATGAATGCACTTGATGTGAGACACGTTGCGATTGTTTCGAATGCTCTTAGAGATGAAGCGGGTAGAGGAGCACATGTCATTATCTCTTCTCATCTTATCGGAAACCTCGAATCGCTCTGCGATGCCTCCGTATTGCTCACAGGGGATGACTCGCGTGTCGTTACCAGAGAAATGGGAGGTGATTCGAAGTGGATCGGTAATGTATACGCGCAGCTTTTCAAGACGAACGACAGTAAAACTAGGAAAGGAAGATAACCATGAAACGCCATGTAACGAAGAACTTTGTGAAGGCAATGTTCGCATGTTTTATGCTTACCCTGTCGATGGTCACAATTCCCGTTTGTGCGACGGCGAAACCAGATGCAGGTTCTGTCGCGCCTTGTCGTCTTGTGACAGCGGACGTCTTGGACACTTACAAGTCGTTCTCCACTGCGAACCACCCGAGCGAGAATGTTGATTGTTTCGACCAGACATACAAGAGGCTGTCTTTCAAAACTTCGTATTCTCGTACGGGGCAAACGATTCTCTATACGGGTGCCGCGTTAAGCCCACGCGGCAACGGGATGCCCGGGTTTGAGACAAAATATCAGTGCACATATCGTACCTGGTAGACAACTCTAGGATCGGATCTCTCCGAATAACTTTGTGGCGGACTTGTTTAACGCTACCGCTCCTTCGTTTATCTCAATCTGTAACATCTGACTGGCAAAAACGCTTCTACCTGTTACAGATTGAGATTATTCGACGCGCGTTCTGTAACTCGTCTCGATCTGTAACAGTAAGACGGCGATTTGGTCTCCATATGTTACAGATTGAGACGAAAGAAAGCGTGAGCTAGAAAACCGCCGCGAGGGAAAGTAGCTCCCTCGCGGCGGTTTTTGGCGTTTACCCAGATAAAACCTGCCAAAATAAACCTGTCCCTTTTTGGCAGGTTATCGCTTCCAAAAGTGGAGGATGAGCGTCGTGCGGTTTTGCTGTTCGGTTTTGACCAGGATGTTGTGGATGTGGGTCTTGACGGTGCCCACGGCAAGGAATAGCTCGTCAGCGATCTCTTGGTTCGATTTGCCCAGTACGACCAGACGCATAACTTCGGTCTCACGGTTGGAGAGCTTGTAGGCGTTGCGATAGAAGGGCATCTGCTCTTCGATGTGTCGATCAAGATCGCTGACGTTCTTTTCCTCGGGCGCCTCCTGCATGCGGATTGAAAGCACGTGGTAGGAGTAGATGATCAGCAGAATCGCAAAGTAGCAGGCAAAGACGTTTTCGCTAAAGTTGCGCTCGGACAGATATAGTTGCAGCCAAGAGGGCGCCAGACTCATGGGGACAATCAGAATGTTGTAGAAATCCTCGGCAACGATGCAACCGACCAGAATAGCGCCGATAATCAGGTGCTTTCGTTGGTTGTTAACGCGTGCCTTCAGCTCGACTTGTGTGCTCTTGCGTGCCGTCCAAAAGATATATAGCCCCACGAAAACAAGGAATACCTGACGCATCGTGTAGTAGAGCCATTGATGAATGGGGCCGTAGGGGACAGCGACGATAATCAGCAGCTCGCTCAGCAAGAACGTTGCGACGGGAATGACAAACTGCTTTTTTGAATGCTTGTCGAGCAAATCCATGGCAATGAGCCAAATAAAAGCCTGCGAAGCGGTCGCCACAAAGGTCCGCAACACAGGCATGGTAATTGAGTAATAGTCGCTGGCTGGAAAACTCTGGTTTTGCAGCGTGTATTCAAAAAAGAAAATCTCGGTCATCTCGATGGCATAGCAGATAAATACGCCGCTGCCATAGATAAAGAAGCGTCGACGGGACGAGGCATAGGCGGCAAGCGAGAGCACCGCCGTCACAATACAGATCACGAGTATCGCTAGGGTATAGAAGAACATCAGGGTGTTCATCTGTCACCGTCCCATCTCATTTATTCTATGGCCGAGTTCTGTATACCTTGTGGGATATAGACGTCTCAACCCTTCGTTTCATTGCGGATTAGGCGCCGAGATACAGCATAGCCGTATACCGTTCGCGGTTCTAGATGGTAAACCCCCTGTAAACTCTTGACCTGCGGGTTTATATTGGTTTAGAGGGGGTGTAACTCCGTGAACGGTCTTTAATCCCGAATAAACTAGGTAAAAATTGCATACGGGTGAATGATGGTCTTGTCAACACGAGGCGTGATGTTCGAGCGCCTCATAGTAATAGTCGGCAAGACCGGCGGAAAGGAAATCGACATGGCACTGCCTAAGGATTTCATCGACACCAACGACTTTACCAAAGAGCAGATCCTGGCTATCGAGGATCTTGGCCTAGCAATGAAGAAGGCCATCAAGGTTGACGGTTATTATCCGCACCTGCTCCGCAACAAGAGCCTTGGCATGATCTTCCAGCAGGTCTCCACCCGCACTCGTCTTTCCTTCGAGACCGCTATGACCGACCTCGGCGGCCATGCTCAGTTCTATGGCCCTGGCACCATCCAGCTCGGCGGTCACGAGTCCCTGGGCGACACCGCTCGCGTTATGGGCTCGCTGCTCGACATCATGATGGCTCGCGTTGACCGTCACAAGGACGTCGTCGGCCTCGCCGAGGGCTCCGCTGTGCCCGTCATCAACGGCATGTCCGAGTTCAACCATCCCACGCAGGAGATGGGCGACCTCATGACCATGCTCGAGAACCTCCCCGAGGGCAAGAAGATCGAGGACTGCACCCTGGCCTTCATCGGCGACGCCACCCAGGTCTGCGTCTCCCTCATGTTCATCGCCTCCAAGGTTGGCATGAAGTTTGTCCAGTTTGGACCTAAGGGCCACCAGATCCCCGACGGCGGCCTGCACGTTGGCACCGTCGAGGAGCGCGCCGAGTTCGGCAAGCAGATGATGGCCATCGCCGAGGAGAACTGCAAGGTCTCCGGCGGCTCTGTCGTCATCTCCGACGACATCGAGTGCATCAAGGGCGCCGACTTCATCTACACCGACGTGTGGTATGGCCTGTACGACGAGGAGGTCTCGGGCGAGAACTACATGGACGTGTTCTATCCCAAGTATCAGGTCACCATGGACATGATGAACTTTGCCGGCCCCAACTCCAAGTTCATGCACTGCCTGCCGGCCACCCGCAACGAGGAGGTCGTCGACGAAGTCATGGACGATCCCGAGCGCTCCCTGTGCTGGGTCGAGGCCGAGAACCGCAAGCACTCCATCCGTGCTCTCCTTGCCGCCCTGGGCAAGCGCACCCCGCTCAACGACGAGGGTGTCGAGTACTCCGCCAAGGCTGAGCTCCACGCCGCTCTCGAGGCTCTCGAGCAGCTCTAAGCCTCAAGGCTTCTAAAAGCACGTTTGCGGGCGGCGGATGCTCGTCTCCTGTCGCCCGCTCACCGAGGCCCAAGCAATTGCCTTAATACCTTAGGGCCTCGGATCTGTCCAAGACTGAGCGAAGGAGCTCATCATGAGCGACGGAAAGAAAAAGCTTTCCTTCTTGACGGTCATTTCGACCATCATCTGCGTCGTCTTCGTTTGCGAGGCCGCCGCTCCTGCTGCTGCCATTGGCAACCAGCAGTTCTTCTGGTGGATCTTCCTGATCCTGACCTTCCTGCTTCCCTACGGCATGGTTGTCGCCGAGCTCGGTACCACCTATGACGGCGAGGGCGGCATTTACGACTGGGTACGCGATGGCCTGGGCGACAAATGGGGCGCCCGCATCTCGTACTACTACTGGGTCAACTACCCGCTGTGGATCGCCTCGCTGGCTACCATGTTCCCCGACATTTTGGGCATGGTCTTTGGCGTCGAGTTCAACTTGATCGCCAAGATGGGTATCGATCTTGCCTTTGTGTGGATCGTCTACCTCATGGGCCGCTCCAAGGCGGCCGACTCCGAGTGGGTCCTTAACGGTGGCGCCATCATCAAGGTCGCCGTCGCCGTTATCGTTGGCGCTTTGGGCATTTGGTATGCCATGGAGAACGGTTTTGCGAACGACATGTCCGCTGCCACCTTCCTGCCCGAGCTCACCAACACCAACGCTCTCGGCTACCTGTCGATCATCATCTTTAACTTCATGGGCTTCGAGGTCATCTGCACCATGACCGACGACATGGCCGATCCCGCTCGCGATATCCCCAAGGCTATCATCGTCGGTGGCCTGTCCATCGCCGTGATCTACCTGTTCGCTGGCTTTGGCATCGGCGCCGCCGTGCCGGCCGACTCCATCGATCCCGACTACGGCATGATCGTCGCAGTCCAGACCATGGTGGGCGACTCCATGATCTTTAAGGTCATCTGCATCGCCTTCCTGATCACCCTGTTCGCCAACATGGCCGCTTGGTCCTTCGGCGTTAACTCCGTTGCTCGCTACGCTGCCGAGCACGGCAACATGCCCAAGGTCTTCGCCTCGATGATCTCGGATGACGACATGCCCAACGGCGCCAACCTGGTCAACGCTGTCGTTGCCTCCCTGGTGCTGTGCCTGCAGCTCGTTCCCATCGACGCCATCTCCAACGGTGTCTTCTGGATGCTCTTTGGCACCTCTGTCGTCTTCCTGCTGTTGACCTACATCCCGATGTTCCCGGCGTTCCTCAACCTTCGTAAGAACGACCCCAACCGTGAGCGCATCTTCACGTTCCCGTTTAAGGGCGCCATGATGAAGGTCATGCTGGCCATCCCCTGCATCGAGCTGGTTCTTGCCATCGTTGCCACGCTGATCCCGTTCTCCGCTGCTGAAATTGGCGACAAGGTCCCGATGATCGTTATCTTCATCGTGCTCGTGCTCATCGGCGAGGTCGTCCGCGTCGTCAGCGCTAAGGGCCGCGAGACCGAGTACAAGGGTCTGACCCCCGAGCTGGCTGCTCAGCGCCTGGCTGAGGAGGCCGCCGAGGCCGAAGAGGACTAGAGCACCCGGATTCGGGGCTCCAACCCTCCTCGCGTACCAAAGTACGCTTCGTCGGGCTTGTCGCTCCCGACTCCAGGCACTCTAGCCTCTTCGAGGGCGTGCCCAAAGCGACAAATATGCTCACTATTTCCTGGGGCGGGTGCGAGCGATAGCTCCGGTAACCACCGCCCGCCCCAACCTCTCTCTCGTATCCTTCGTGCGTTTGTCTCCACGCACTTGGTTACGTTGCCGCTCGTCGGTGCGGCTCCGTGAAAACCGGCACCGGGCGCCCCGACCTTTGCCGGGGGACGGGCGCCCACTATCTCTTGGTTTTAGGCTGCGGGCAATCCGCCCGCGGCAAACGATCGTTCGATTTGGAGGAAATCTTATGCGTACGATCACCGAGTCCGAGTCCACCCCCAAGGCCGACGGCTTCTTTATGCCCGCCGAGTTCGCTCCGCAGGATCGCGTGTGGATGGGCTGGCCCCACCGCACCGACACCTGGGCCCACGGCGCCAAGCCTGCTCAGAAGCAGTATGCCGCCATCGCCCGCGCCATCTCCGAGTTCACCCCGGTCTATATGTGCGCCAACCAGGTCGACTACGCCAACTGCAAGGCCGTCTTCGAGAACGACGAGAACGTCACCGTCATCGAGATGACCACCGACGACGCCTGGTTCCGCGACACTGCCGCCACCTACGTCATCAACGGCAAGGGCGAGAAGCGCGCCAACCACTGGCACTTCAACGCCTACGGCGGCCTCGTCGACGGCCTGTACTTCCCGTGGGACAAGGACGAGCAGATCGCCCTCAAGATGGCTGAGCTCTCCGGCTGCCGCCGCTATCGTCCCGACGACATGATCCTCGAGGGCGGCTCCATCACCGTCGACGGCGAGGGCACCCTTGTCGTGACCGACCAGTGCCTGCTTTCCCCGGGCCGCACCTGCTCTGCGGTTCTGGAGGAGGAAGAGGATCCCGAGTCCATCTGGCCCAAGTACCGCAAGAAGTTTGAGCCCTGGAGCGAGGAGCTTCGCGCCTACATGGACGAGCACCTCAAGGATTACCTGGGTGTCGAGAAGGTCATCTGGGTCAAGGAGGGCATCGACCCCGAGGAGACCAACGGCCACATCGACGACGTCGCCACGTTCATCGCGCCGGGCGTCATGGCCTGCATCTGGACCGACGATCCCGAGTATCCGTTCTACGAGCAGTGCCACGCTGCCTACGAGACCCTCTCCAACGCCGTTGACGCTAAGGGCCGCAAGATGAAGGTCTACAAGCTCTGCATGCCCGTGAACCCGCTGTTCATGGACCAGGCTTCCTGCGACACCATCGACGCCGACGAGAACGCCGAGCCGCGCGTTCCCGACGAGCCGCTGATCGCCTCCTACATGAACTACCTCGTGACCAACCACGGCGTTATCGTCCCGCAGTACGGCGACGAGAACGACCAGCTGGCCGTTGACACGCTCCAGAAGATCTATGACGAGGTCTGGGGCGAGGGCGTCTACAAGTGCGTCGGCGTTCAGTCCGAGCAGGTCGTCTTCGGCGGCGGCAACATCCACTGCATCACTCAGCAGGAGCCCTCGGCGTAACTCAGGCACGCCACCTTGGCGTTCACTCGTCGCTTACGTAGCGTCAGTACGCTACGCTCCTCGTTCGCGCCAATCTGGCGCACCTGAGCACGCCGAGTAAACGTCTGACTTTCCGAGCCGTGATGCTTCGGGAACCCAGCCGATCAATCGGACGGTCGGTGAATCGGACCATCTCGGGGCATTGATGGTCGGTTTATTCGATGTCTTGGTCGGCTGGGTTTTTCTTTGGGCACTCCGTTGCCTCCACTTCGGAGTGCCCGCCTCTTTGATTGAGTACGCGTCTGATCTGGGATTTATTGCGGGTTAGGCCAATTGTTCGCTTGAATTTCCCAGGTCAGACGCGTATTCAATTGCTGATAGTTTCCGGTTGCGAGCGCGACCGTTTTGATCGGAGTATCTATGTACCAGCGTATCGTTATCTACACGCGCCTGTTCCGCGAGCGTTGGTCCAACAATTGCATCCTCTCTTCTCTTTGGGATGGCACCTGCACCGGTGACGCGGCCTGCAACCCTACCTTGGGCTGCGCCTTCGGTACAGATGCCATCCTTTTTGCTGTAGGGGGAGCGTGCCGTGGCAGGTAAAAAGTTCTCCCTGTTCGAGGTCATCCTCTCGGTTATCTGCGTTGTCTTTACCATCGAGGCGGCCGCTCCGGCATCTGCCATGGGTAACGTGCAGTTCTTCTGGTGGATCTTCCTCATCATTATGTTTTTGCTTCCCTATGGCCTGGTGGTGGCCGAGCTCGGTACGGCGTTCGATTCCGAGGGCGGTCTGTACGATTGGGTTCGCCTGGGCTTGGGCGACCGTTGGGGCGCTCGCTGCTCCTGGTGCTATTGGGTCAACTTTCCACTGTGGGTGGCAAGTATCGCCTGCATGTTCCCCAGTGTCATCAATGCGGTATGGGGCATCGAATTTTCGCTTGGGGTCCGAATTGCCATCGAGCTTGCCTTTGTGTGGGGCGTCACGGTCATGGCAATGCAGCCGGTGGCCGAGGCCGATTGGGTCATGGATGGCGGCGCCGTCATCAAGGTGCTCATTACCGCCGTGGTGGGAATCGTCGGTATCTGGTTTGCCTGCAATAACGGCTTTGCCAACGATATGTCGTTTAAGACCTTTGTCCCCGATCTGGGAGACACTAACTCACTGACGTATCTTTCAATCATCCTATTCAACTTTATGGGCTTTGAGGTGGTCGCGACCTTTGCCAGCACGATGAAGAACCCATCGCGCGATATCCCCAAGGCGGTTATCGCCGGTGGCGTTGCCATCGCGGCGATCTACATTATCTGTGGCGTCGGTATTGGAGCCGCGGTTCCCACCGAGCAGCTTTCACTCGATTCGGGCATTGTGGACGCGGTTGCCGCCATGGTGGGGCGCGCTCACCCGCTGACGATGGTCGTGGGCGTGGCCTTTTTGGTGACGCTGTTCGCCAACATGATCTGCTGGAGTTTTGGCGTCAACAACGTGGCGAGCTATGCCGCGCGCCACGGCAACATGCCGCGCCCCTTTGCGCTGGTGTCCAAGAAGACCGGCATGCCCAACGGCTCAGCACTCATTAACGGTTGTTTTGCCAGCTTGGTGCTGCTACTTCAGATTCCGCTGGGCGAAGGTTCCGACGTCTTTTGGGTTTTCTTCTCGATGAACGTCGTCTTTCTGCTCATGAGCTATATCCCGATGTTCCCGGCGTTTTGGCGTCTGCGTAAATACGACGGTCGCCCGCGTGTGTTCCGCGCGCCCTTCGAGGGCAAGGTGCTTGCGGTAGCGCTTGCGGTGCCGGTGGTAGAGCTCGTGCTTTCGATTGTTGCGACAATCGTGCCGCTTAACAGCTCGCCCGCCGAGATGTCAAAGTTGCCGATCCTCATGGGTGTGGTGATCGGCGTGTTGCTGGGCGAGGTTTCGCGCCTCATATCGCGCCGCGGCCGCAGCATCGACAATCCCGGCGTTGGTGCAAAGGGGTCAGATTACTTTGCATTAAAACAGTAGCGCCGCGAGTTGCGCGGCGCTTGATGCATCTTGGATTACTGCTCGCGGTGCTCGGAATCGGAAGCGAGCTTGGGCGCAAAGTAGGGGACGTGGCCCAGGTACGGGCGGCTGTCCGAACGCTCCTCGGCGATGCAGGGGACCTCATCGTAAGTAAGTGAGTCGCTCAGGTGGGCGATGGCCTTGGCGGCAGGAGCGACGAGCATCTTGAGCGGTGCGATAGGCGCCATGGCATCCCCTTTCCTGTATGCGACCCGTGCTTTGGCGCGAATGTATATGCCGCAAGTCTAGCATCCCGCCCAGGAGAGCTTCAAACCACCACAAAGGGGACAGGCACCTTTGTGGTGGTTTTGGCGTTTGTCCAGATGAAACCCGCCAAAATGAACCGGTCACCAGGAGAGGAAATGGCGTTGGGCGAGAATTTGGTTTGTTAAATAGGGTCCCGACCTGGGCTACTTATAGACTGTGGAAAACTCTACTGTCAGATTATGGCGAATGCTGCTGTAGGATTATGACATGCGCTACTACAGCCTATGGCAACGTACCTCATGAGCGCCGGCATGGTGCGAGTTGCCATCGCCACTCGCTACAACGAGTAGCAGGCGGGCAAAACCACCGCAAAACCGTCGCAAAACCGCGATGAACAGCCGCCGCGAAGGGGGACGGGCCCCTTTCGCGGCGGTTTTTTGCCTGCCTGGTGCGTCTCGGATGCAAGTGAGTAGACTTTTTGGGATCTGCCGAGCACATCGCGACAAACGCTCGATAAAACCGCAGGCCAGAGCTGCGGCGTTTTGGGGTGTGCTCGGGATCCCGCCAAAAGCCTACTCACTTGGTTTTCACGGTTAGTAAACCGCCGCGAGGGAAAGCAGCTCCCCCGCGGTGGTCTTAACGTTCGCCCAGATAAAACCTGTCACCACAAGGGGGATGGGCGCCTTTTGTGGTGGTTTTGGTACTTGCTTAGCGGGTTAGCCCTGCGTGTCGCCTCCGTACATGTAGACGATAAAGCCGTCGCCGGTGTCTTGGCTGTGATCCTCCAGGATGCGTTTCATGTTGAGGTGCTCGTAGAACTGCCAGTCAGAGTTGCAGTCGCTCATCAGGAAGAACTTGGTGCACCCGGCTTTGGCGAGTTCGGCGCGCGCAAGGTCGATGAGCTCGCGGCCGAGTCCCTTGCCCTGCCACTCGGGCACAATGATGATCAGGTTGAGCTGGCCCTGGGCATACTCGTCGCCCGTGGCGGCAAAGCGATCGGCCGTGGCCTTTTCGCGACTGTCGCCAAAGAGCGAGCCCTCGAGTTTGGCATCGGCGGTCTTTGCCATCTCGGTTGCCTGGGCGAACATCTCGTCGTAGCAGGGTACCCACGTGGGGTTGGTACGCGGCTTGCCGTCCTCGAAGATACCGATGCAGCAGGCGGCGATAATGCGGCCCTCTGCCTCGGCGACGAGCGCGATGGGGGAGCGCTGCAGCTGCATGGCAATGTTGAAGCGCGCGCAGAAATCGGCAGCTTCGACGTCGCCGCGGTTGCGCAGCGTGTTGCACCACAGCTGGTTGTAGATGGCGGCGATGCCAGCCAGGTCGTCGAGCGTGGCGGCGCGCAGGGTTACGTTGTCAAGGCTCATGGGGCTCCTTCCAAGTAGGGTCAGGCCACCTCTGAGTGTGACATGGGCGCACCGCCGTCGCAGCAACCATTCGGCAGACGAGCTTCGATCTCTCGGGGACGGAGGAAAAGGGGCCACGAGCGAGGATTTTCGGACGCTTGCTCGATGAGAGTGGATAATCTCCCACTTTTAGCGCGAACATAGGTCAAAAACGGGAGATTATCCACTCTCGTGGTGAGCGGGCCCTTGTGTCGATTCATTCCCTTTTTAGTAGGCTGTGCTTGCACTTTAGCGTGCGACAGCGGATAATGCCGAGCACTCGACAATACGCTTTTTGCTCTCTCTATAGATTGAGGAGGCCCCTATGGCCATGGATTTCAAACGCAGGCTGCCGATCCCCATGGAGATCCGCGAGGAAATGCCGCTTTCCGCCGAGCTTACCGCTAAGAAGCAGGCATTCGACGCCGAGGTCGCCAAGGTCTTTACCGGCGAGGACGCGCGCAAGGTGCTCATCATCGGCCCATGCTCTGCCGATCGGGAGGATTCGGTCCTCGAGTACATGAACCGCCTGGCCAAAACCGCCGAGGAGGTCAAGGACAAGCTCATCATCATCCCGCGTGTCTACACCAACAAGCCGCGCACCAAGGGTACCGGCTACAAGGGTCTACTGCACAATCCCGACCCCGAGGCGCCCGATGACCTGCTCGAGGGCGTCAAGGCCATTCGCCACATGCACCTGCGCGTCATCGAGGAGACCGGCTTCTTTACCGCCGACGAGATGCTCTACCCCTCTAACTATCAGTACCTTGTCGATCTGCTGAGCTACGTCGCTGTGGGCGCGCGCTCGGTCGAGAACCAGGAGCACCGTCTGGTGTCGAGCGGCATTTCGGTGCCGGTGGGCATGAAGAACCCCACTGCCGGCTCCACCACCGTCATGCTCAACTCCATCTACGCCGCTCAGGCGCATCAGAGTTTCATCTTCCGCAACTGGGAGGTCGAGTGCGACGGCAATCCGCTCGCGCACGCCGTTATGCGTGGCTACATCGGTCTCGATGGGCGCACCTACCCCAACTACCACTACGAGCACCTCGAGCGCCTGGCCGAGCGCTATACCGAGCACGCCGGCTATGCCAATCCGGCAGCGGTCATCGACTGCAACCACGACAACTCGGGCAAGCGTCCGCTGGAGCAGTATCGCATTTGCAAGGAGGTGCTCGACAGCTGCCGCCGCAACGAAGCCATTTCAAGGCTGGTCAAGGGCTTTATGATCGAGTCCTACCTTGAGGACGGCAACCAGCCGGTCGACGGCGGTGTCTTTGGCAAGTCGATCACCGATCCGTGCCTGGGCTGGGAAAAGACCGACTACCTCATTCACGAGATCGCGGAGCGGGTTTAGTTACGCGGGTTTTCGCTGACTCTGCCAAGACATCGGCGGTCCCGTTGCTGCCGGGCACTCATTGGGGACAGACTTAAATGAGTGCTCGCAGAATGAGAGTGGATAATCTCCCGTTTTTAAGTAGTCGTTGGGGACGTTCTTGTTTGACTGGTCGTTTAAGAACGTCCCCAATGACTACCCTGTTGGCCTTTTCCAGGCCCTGTGGGCAAAAAATGGCAAATATGAGTACTGTTGCTATCGTAGTGTCATATTGCCGGCATAAGATAATAGACATAACAGAAAATATGTTCATTAACCTTAACACATATAAGCCCGCTATAGAACTATTTGAGTAATTTAGGGGCGCTTGCAAGCCGTGCGGGCAGCATATGGGGCTGTTTTGGCTGTTACTAAAAAGGTGACAGTACTCATATTTGCCATTTTTTGTCCACGGGGCCTTGAGGGAGGGCGTCAATCAGGTCCCAGGGGAGGCGGTTCGAGGGCTGCAAAACAAAAACGGGGACGCAGATTGTCCTGCGTCCCCGTTCTCGGGCGTTATTCGTTCCCTGCGGCAGAATTTACGCCGCTTCGTCGAACTGCGAGTTGTACAGGTCGGCGTAGAAGCCGCCTTGGGCGAGCAGCTCGTCGTGCGTGCCCTTCTCGACGATGTCGCCGTCGCGAATCACCAAGATCACGTCGGCGTTGCGGATCGTGGACAGGCGATGCGCGATGACAAAGCTCGTGCGGCCCTGCATCAGCGCATCCATGGCGCGCTGGATGAGCTCCTCGGTGCGGGTATCGACGTTGGAGGTCGCCTCGTCCAAAATCAGCGCCGGACGGTCGGCTAAAATGGCGCGGGCGATGGTCACGAGCTGGCGCTGACCCTGCGACAGGTTAGTGCCCTCCTCGTTGATCATAAAGTCGTAGCCACCGGCGAGCGTATGGATAAAGTGGTCGCAGCGTGCGGCGCGTGCGGCGGCCTCGACCTCGGCGTCGGTCGCATCGGGGCGTCCGTAGCGGATGTTCTCGCGGATGGTGCCGTTAAACAGCCAGGTGTCCTGCAGCACCATGGCAAACTCGCCGCGCAGCGCCGCGCGGTCCCAGTCGCGCACGTCGACGCCTTCGACGCGCAGCGAACCGCCGTCCACGTCGTAAAAGCGCTGCAGCAGCTTAATGAGCGTGGTCTTGCCGGCGCCGGTGGGGCCGACGATGGCGATGGTCTGACCGGGCTGTGCCTCGCAGCTAAAGTCGTGGATGATGGTCTTGTCGGGCGTGTAGCCAAACTTGACGTGGTCGAACTCAACGTGGCCGGGGCGCTTCTCGGGAATCTGGGCGTCGGCCTTCTGCTCCTCCTCGGGCGCAGCCAAGAACTCAAACACGCGCTCGGTGGCGGCGGCCATCGACTGCATCGTGTTGCTCACGTTGCCCAGCTGCTGCACCGGCTGCGTAAAGTTGCGAACGTACTGGATAAAGCTCTGGATGTCGCCGGGCGTGGCATTGCCGGTCAGCGCGAGCTGCGCGCCTACCACGACGACGCCTACGTAGCCCATGTTACCCACCAAGCTCATAAGCGGCATCATCAGGCCCGACAGGAACTGCGAGCGCCAGCCGCTAATAAAGAGACGGTCGTTTTGGCGGTCGAACTCCTCGATTGAGGCCTCGGCGCGGTCGAACACCTGAATAACGTTCTGGCCGGCAAAGTCCTCCTCGATAATGCCGTTGACGGCGCCCAGGACTTGCTGTTGCTCGCGGAAGTACGGCTGCGAGAAGTGAATCATCACGGCCAGGATGATCGCGGCGGCCGGCAGCGTGAGCACGGTGACGCCGGTGAGCGGCAGGCTGATCGACAGCATCATGATGAGCACGCCGATAATCTGCGTCACCGACGTGATGAGCTGAGTTACGCTCTGGTTGAGCGACTGGCCGAGCGTGTCGACATCGTTGGTGATGCGGCTGAGCACGTCGCCCTTGCTGTGGCCGTTAAAGTAGCTCATCGGCACGACGGCGATCTTGGCGGCGATCTCCTTGCGCATGCGGTAGCAGATCTTTTGCGTGACGCCGGTCATGAGCCAGCCCTGGATCAGACTGCAGGCAGAGCTCGCCAGATACAGGCAGAGCAAAAAGCCGAGCGTCTTGGCGATCCAGTTAAAGTCGACATCGCCGGTGCCGTTGACCTTGGCAACCAAGCCCTCGAACAGCTTAGTCGTAACCTGGCCGAGCACCTTGGGCCCCACAATGTTAAAGATGACCGAGCACACGGCAAAGGCGACGGCGGCAAACACGGCAATCTTGTGCTGGCCGATATAGCCGAGCAGCTGCCTCATGGTGCCCTTAAAGTCCTTGGCCTTTTCGCCACGGCGCATGCCACCCATGCGGCCCATGGGACCACGCTGGCGGGTGGGTTTGGGAATCTGAGTCTTGGTCTCGTCTGCCATTAGCGCTCGCCTCCTTCCATGACGGCTGCAATTTCTTCTTGGGTAAGCCCCAGCTCCTCGGCGGAAAGCTGCGACTGTGCAATCTCCAGGTACGCCGGGCAGCCGTGCAGCAGCTCCTCGTGCGTGCCGGTGCCCACTACGTGACCGTCGTCGAGCACGATGATCTGGTCGGCGTGCATGATGGTCGCGATGCGCTGGGCCACGACCACGAGTGCGGCGTCGGTGACGTTTTTGGCCAGCTCCTCGCGCAGGCGCGCGTCGGTCTTGTAGTCGAGGGCGCTAAACGAGTCATCGAACACCACGACCTCGGGCTTTTTGGCCAACGCGCGGGCAATGGCCAGGCGTTGGCGCTGACCACCCGAAACATTGGAGCCGCCCTGGCTGATGGGGGAGTTGTAACCGCCCTCGCGCTCGGCGATAAAGTCCTCGGCCTGGGCGATGCGTGCCGCCTGGCGCATATCATCATCGCTCACCATGTCGCCGGCAAACTTGAGGTTGCTCGCGACGGTGCCCGAGAACAGGCGACCCTGCTGCGGGATGTAACCAATGCGGCGGCGCAGCTCGGAAAGGGTCATGTCGCGCACGTCGATGCCGTCGAGCGAAATGCTGCCGCCCGTGACGTCGTACAGGCGCGGAATCAGCTGCACGAGCGTGGACTTGCCCGAGCCCGTGGAGCCAATGATGCCGAGCATCTGACCGGCATGCGTGGTGAAGTTCACGCCGCTGATGACATCGGCGCGGGCATCGGGATACTGGAAGCTCACGTCGCGGAAGGTG
Source organism: uncultured Collinsella sp. (assembly GCA_958351385.1). Taxonomy (GTDB): domain Bacteria; phylum Actinomycetota; class Coriobacteriia; order Coriobacteriales; family Coriobacteriaceae; genus Collinsella. Next base: position 21,580 of record CATWKM010000022.1, read on the forward strand.
AGCTCACCGCGCGGCGCGCTGGCTGCGGGCAGTTTGGGCGAGGCAGGGTCGTTGATGCTCGTGGGGCAGGTGATGACCTCTTCCACGCGCTCTGCTGCGACCTCGGCGCGGGGCAGGATAACCGAAACCATGGTGAGGATCATAAACGCCATGACGATCTGCATGGTGTAGGAGATGAACGCCATCATGTTGCCGACCTGCATCACGCCGTCGGACACGCCCTGCGCGCCAAACCAGACGATAAGCACGGTGATGCAGTTCATGACGAGCATCATGAGCGGCATCATAAAGCTCATGGCGCGGTTGGTGTAGAGCTGCGTGGTCATCAGGTCGAGGGACGCCTGGTCAAAGCGCTCGAGCTCATGCTCCTCGCGGTTAAACGAGCGGATGGGCATAAGGCCGTCGAGCAGCTCGCGGGCGGTAAGGTTCACGCGGTCCACAAAGCTCTGCATCTTTTTGAACTTGGGCATGGTGAGGCCCATAAGCACGCCGACGACGGCCGAGACCGCGATGATGGCCACGGCGATGGTCCACTCCAGGCCGGTGTGGTTGGCCAGGACGCGCATGACGGCGACGATGCCCATGACGGGCGCCATGAGGCACATGCGGATAAACAGGGTTGCGGCCATCTGAATCTGCTGAATGTCGTTGGTGCAGCGAGTGATGAGCGAGGCCTGGCTAAACTTGCCCACCTCGGCTGGCGAGAAGTGCATGACCTTGTTGAAGGTCTCGCGGCGCAGGTCGCGTGCGATGGAACAGGCGGTGCGCGAGGCCACGGCGCCGGTTAGGATGGTGGCGACCAGTGAGATCAGGCACAGACCAAACATCGTGGTCGCCATGCGGCCCAGGTAGGCGTTCTGCACGTCGGCGGGGTCGATGCCCTGTGCCTTGTACTCGTCCTGCACATAGCTCACGGCGCGTTGGGTCACGATGGAGCCCGACATGGAGCCCATTTTGTCCGCCATATCGTTGGCACCCTCGACGAGCTTGCCCTGGTCGATGAGGCCGCCTTCAACGCCTAGACGCAGACTCTTCATGGTGATCTTGCCGCCGTCGGCATCAATCTGCTTTTGCATGTTTTGCGCCGCTGTGGCCTTCTGCTGCATCTCGGCGAGCTGCTCGGGCGTCATTGCCGCCATCTGCTCGGGGGTGGGCATGGCCTGGGCGCCGCCGCCATTGCTTGCCTCGGTGGATGCGCCGGTCATGTCGCCCATGGAGCTGGCGTCGATGCCCTGGTTGAGAGAAAGGACGACGGTCTCGGGCAGGCTCATAATGTCGGCAATCTTGCCGCCATCGGCACGCTCTTCCTCGGTGCCCTTGTACGTTCGAATGCCTTTTTTGTCAGCCTTGCTAAACACGGCCTCCACAGCTTTGGCGTCCTTGGTGCTCATAAAGAGCTCAAGGTCATCGAGTGATTCGGCACGAATGGTGTCGGGCACGGGCGAGGCGATGCCGCCTTGCTGTACGCCCACGTCGACGATGTCGCTCATGTAGGTAGGCAGTGCCAGATCGGCGTTGCAGCTGATTACGATAAGTACGATAGCTGTGAACAGTGCCAGGACATGCTTTTTAAAGAGCTTGAGAATCCTCACTCGGCATCTCTCCTTTCTTGATTGCGGTCGATAATTTCGTTGAAACGCCTTAGAAGGCGCACCATCTCTTGGGTATCTGTTTCGCCGAGCTGCTCGAGGAAGGCCGCGGTGCGCTCCTCGAATTCCCGACGTTTGATTTCGAGATTCTGGAATCCCTTATCGGTCATCGTGACGTGTACACGACGACGGTCGGTCTTTGAGTGCTCGCGCTCGACCCAGCCCTTGGCTTCGAGAGTGCGTAAGATATTGGCGATGCGGGCACTCGAGACCCAGGCGCGATTTGCGAGTTCGCTCGGCGTGAGCGAACCGCCAGCGAGCATGAGGGCGCGCATGACAGCCATCTCGCCGCCGAGAGCTTTGTCCGCAGAGCGTGAAATGCGATGATGCATGCTGCCAAACTCAGTTAAGAGCTGACGCCCAAGCTCATGGAAATCGGTATCTTCCACCGAAAACCCCTAACACTAGAAACTATTTTCGGTGAAAGATGATACCCGCATATTCGGGCCTCATGCAGTGGGCAATATAAAGAGCGCATAAAGAGTTAAAAAATTCAATTGCTGAAGCGTTTCAAAGAACTACTATGCCCGCGGTTAGGCGAGGGGTTGTCACCACCATGACGACTGGGACTCATTTATCGCCACGTGCGATGCTCCAACTTCCCGCAAGGAGACACCTGAATCAAGGGGGTTGGAGTCATGGCATTTGACTTCACGGGCAAAACCGCGATCGTTACCGGCGGCACTCAGGGCATTGGCCTCGAGATCGCCAAGGGCATCGTCGCGGGCGGCGGACACGTCGCGCTCATCGCAAGGAACGCTGCCAAGGGCGAGGCCGCTGTGGTCGAGCTTGGCGAGGGCAACAAGTTCTATCAGCTCGATGTTGCCGATGCGCCCAAGGCGCGTGAGACCGTCGAGCAGATTTTTACGGACCTGCCGCAAACCAACATCCTGATCAACTGTGCTGGCGTCATCAGCACCAAGAAGTTCGACGAGATCGATGACACCGAGTGGCGTCGTACCATCGACATCAACCTCAACGGTACCTTCACTATGATGAATGCTGTGTACCCGCACTTTAAGGCGGCCCATGCCGGCACTATCGTCAACGTGAGTTCCGTTGCGGGCAAGATCGGTGGCGGCCTGCTCGGCACCGCGGCTTACGCGAGCTCCAAGGCCGGTGTTAACGGTCTAACCAAGGCAGTCGCCAAGGAAGGCGGCAAGTTTGGCGTCCGCTGCAACGCCGTGTGCCCGTCGCTCACCCTTACCGATATGACCTCGATTCTCTCTGACGAGAACTCTCAGCGCATCATCAACGGTATTCCTCTGGGCCGTGCCGCCCAGGCAAGCGAGCCCGCGCAGATGGTGCTCTTCTTTGCCTCCGACCTTGCCAGCTTCGTGAACGGCGAGATCGGTGACTGCGACGGTGGCATCGTTCTGGACGGGTAATACCCCGCGACGTTAATTCGGCGACGGCTCCTGCGACTCGGGACCGTCGCCTTCTTTCTGGCACAGGAGCGTGTGACCGCGTGTCGCACGCATCAAAAGGAGATATAAATGAGTGAATCGACTGCGGTGGAGGCGCCGGCGGCAAAGGAGCCGTTCTTTAAGATGTCCTCCATCCCGGGTGCCAATATTTTGGTGCCGCTTTTGTTGGGCTGCCTGCTCAACACGCTGTTCCCCGACCTGTTCAAAACGCTCGGCAGCTTTACGCTCGGCATGACCCAGCAGGGCGCAGGCCCGCTTGTTGGCGCTTTTTTGCTCATCGTCGGTACGACGATTTCGTTTAAGAGCGCTCCTGCCGCCGCTGCCCGCGGCGCCATCATCATCGCCGTCAAGCAGATCGTGGTCGTTGCCGTGTCGCTGCTCATCCTTTATGTGTTCAACGACAACCTGTTTGGTATCTCGGCCATGGTGATGCTGGCCGCTTGCACGGGTGCGAACAACGCTATGTACGCTGGACTGATGGGCACCATGGGCAATGAGGCCGAACGTGGTGCCGTCGCAATCACCACGCTGGTTGTCGGCCCTCCGGTCACGATGATCGTGCTCGGCGCTGCCGGTCAGGCTCCGATCGGCTGGTCGCTCGTGGGCGCCATCCTGCCGATCGTCGTCGGCATTATCCTGGGTAACCTCTTCCCCAGCTTTAAGAAGATGATGGCACCGGCACTTTCCGCCATCATCGTGCTCGTCTTCTTTGCCATGGGATCGACCATGACCTTTGGCCAGCTTATCAACGGTGGTCTTCCCGGCATCCTGCTCGGCGTGATCTGCTCGGTGGTCTTTGCAATTCCCGTCATCGCGGTCGATAAGCTCACGGGCGGTACGGGTGTCGCAGGTGCGGCCATTTCGAGCTGCGCCGGAGCCAATGTGGCCACGCCTGCTGCCATGGCAAGCGTCAACGAGGCCATGTACGGCGGCGCGGTGCTCGCGACGGCTACGGCGCAGGTCGCAGCATGTGCTATCGTGACGGCCATTTTGACCCCGCTGGTCACCAGCTGGTGCTACAAGCATTTTGAGGGCCAGGGCCACAGCAAGGCAACGACCGACAAGGCCGCCGCAGCCGCCTAATGCCAAGCGGCAATCAAAGCTAAATAACTAGCCATGCCACAGGGCGGCCCCGGGGGAAATCCCGTGGCCGCCCTGTAGTTTCTGTGGGGTCTCTGGGGCACTTTACTCTGCTAAAGCTGGCATAACAGCTAGAGTGAAGGACGTATAAAGGCAAGGGGAAATATCAAGCGAATCGGTGAACGGTAGCTGATGGTGGGAGCGTTTCCTGCGGATTTGTTAAAAACAACCTTATGGTATAAAAAAAGAAACATATAACAGCCCTGATGAAGGGGGTGGCTATGTTATCCTTCTCAAACGGGTGAAATCTTGGGTTTTGGGTTGCAGTTCCAAGGTGGACAAACGTTTTTCCCTGTACCAACGTGTGGTGAAGAACGGAAGAAGCCGGTAGTGCAAGCCGATAATTCAAGAATTCAATAAGCAGCGGTGTGAGAGAGCGCCGCATTACACGTAACTAGGAGCGTGGTTACACAATGCAGGAGGCATGGGAAGGCTTCAAGGAAGGCATCTGGACGGGAGAAGTTGACGTCCGAGACTTCATCCAGAAGAACTACACCCCCTACGAGGGCGACGAGTCGTTCCTCGCCGGTCCGACCGAGCGTACCAAGGAGCTGTGGGGCGAGGTTCTCGACCTGCTGCTCAAGGAGCGCGAGCAGGGCGGCGTCCTCGATATGGACACCAAGACCGTCACGGGTATCGTGAGCCACCCCGCTGGCTACATCGATAACGCCCATCGCGACAAGGAGACCATCGTCGGCCTCCAGACCGACAAGCCGCTCAAGCGCGCGCTGCACGTCAACGGTGGTATCCGCATCGCTTGCCAGGCTGCCAGCCAGCACGGCTACAAGATCGACGAGAACGTTGTCGAGCGCTACACCTTCGAGCGCAAGACCCACAACGCCGGCGTTTTCGATGTCTACACCCCCGAGATGCGCGCCTGCCGTTCGGCCCACATCATCACCGGTCTGCCCGATGGCTATGGCCGCGGCCGCATCATCGGCGACTACCGTCGTGTCGCCCTGTACGGTGTCGACTACCTGATCAAGGACAAGGAGGCCCAGAAGGCTTCCACCCCGACGGTCATGACCGCCGACAACATCCGCGATCGTGAGGAGCTGCAGGAGCAGATTCGCGCCCTCGGCGAGCTCAAGATGATGGCCGAGACCTATGGTTTCGACATTTCCAACCCTGCTACCAACACGCAGGAGGCCATCCAGTGGATGTACTTCGCCTACCTCGCTGCCGTTAAGGAGCAGAACGGCGCCGCTATGTCCATCGGCCGCACCTCCACGTTCATCGACATCTACGCTGAGCGCGACCTTGCCAACGGTACCTTCACCGAGGAGCAGATCCAGGAGTTCGTGGATCACTTCATCATGAAGCTCCGCATGGTCAAGTTTGCCCGTACCCCCGAGTACCAGGCCCTGTTCACCGGCGATCCGCAGTGGGTCACCGAGTCCATCGGCGGCATGGGTGTTGACGGCCGTACGCTCGTTACCAAGATGAGCTACCGTTACCTGCACACGCTCGAGAACATGGGCACCAGCCCCGAGCCCAACATGACCGTTCTGTGGTCGACCCGTCTGCCCGAGAACTTCAAGAAGTTCTGCGCCAAGACTTCTGTCGCCAGCTCCTCGATCCAGTACGAGAACGACGACCTCATGCGCGTTTACCATGGCGACGACTACGGCATCGCCTGCTGCGTGTCCTCCATGCGCATCGGCAAGGAGATGCAGTTCTTCGGCGCCCGCGCCAACCTGGCCAAGTGCCTGCTGTACGCACTCAACGGCGGTGTTGACGAGGTCTCCAAGAAGCAGGTCGGCCCCAAGTATCGCGCCGTCGAGGGCGATACGCTCGATTACGACGACGTTGTGGCCAAGTACAACGACATGATGAAGTGGCTCGCTGGCGTGTACGTCAACTCGCTGAACATCATTCACTACATGCACGACAAGTATTGCTACGAGCGCATCCAGATGGCTCTGCACGACAAGCACGTGCACCGCTGGTTCGCTACGGGCATCGCTGGCCTTTCCGTCGTGGCCGACTCCCTGTCCGCCATCAAGTACGCCAAGGTCCACCCCGTCCGTGACGAGAACGGCATCATCGTCGACTTCGAGACCGAGGGCGAGTTCCCCAAGTACGGTAACGACGACGACCGCGTCGACCAGATCGCTCACGACGTTGTGCACCAGTTCATGGAGTACATCCGCATGAACGACACCTACCGCAACTCCGTGCCCACGACCTCGGTTCTGACCATTACCTCCAACGTCGTGTACGGTAAGAAGACCGGTTCCACGCCTGACGGCCGCAAGGCTGGCCAGCCGTTCGCCCCGGGTGCTAACCCCATGCACAAGCGCGATAGCCACGGCGCCATCGCTTCGCTGTCTTCGGTTTCCAAGCTCCCGTTCCGCGATGCTCAGGACGGCATCTCCAACACCTTCTCCATCATCCCGGGTGCGCTCGGCAAGGAGGACCAGGTGTTCTTTGGCGATATCGACCTTGATCAGCTGGGCGAGTAACTATTGTTAGTGCTATACTAACAATAACGATTACTGATTAGCGCGCCGGTTTCGGCCGGCGCCTATCGATCGAAGGAGACACATTATGAAGGTTTCTGAAGTTTCCGAGACTCAGGCCGATAACCTGGTCCACATGCTCGACGCTTACGCCGAGAAGGGTGGCCACCACCTGAACATCAACGTCTTCAACCGTGAGACGCTGCTCGACGCTCAGGCTCACCCCGAGAAGTACCCGCAGCTGACCATCCGCGTTTCCGGCTATGCCGTGAACTTCCACACGCTCACCAAGGAGCAGCAGGACGAGGTCATTTCGCGTACCTTCCACAACAAGTTCTAAAGGGGGTTTAACTCCCGCAGGATCGCCGGGCCGCTTTGGGTTACTTTCCAAAACGTCCTCGGACATGCAAAGGGCTCCGCTGCGCGCTTCGCGCGGCGGAGCCCTTTGCGTCCTGCGGAATGTTTTGGAAAGTAACCCAAAGCGGCCCGGCTGGGGTCCTGTGTAGTCGCCCTTTAGGCGGAACTCTCCTAATTATTTGGATGAGTCGTTTACTTACTTGTACTGTTACCGTCTTCCCACTGTTGTTGGGGTATGCTTTGTTTGTATGTAAACGTATGACATGTTGATGAGGGGAGGGTGCTATGGCTCGCGAGGGCGCTCGTTCTAAGGATTCTGCCAAGCCTGGCATCAAGGAAGTTGCAGCGGTGGCGGGGGTTTCGCCTACTACGGTATCTCGCGTGCTTAATAATCGCGGCTACATTAGTCAGGAAACCCGCGATAAAGTCCATGCGGCGATGGAGCGCATCAATTACACGCCCAACGATATCGCCCGTGCCATGCTCAACGGTCGCCTGAACCTTATCGGCATGATCGTTCCCTTTGTGAGCAGCCCGTTCCATGCTCAGGTTGTGCAGGCGGTCGAGCGCACGTTGGCGGAAAACGGCTTTAAGATGTTGCTGTGCAACAGCGCCAATCGACCCGATCTTGAGCGTTCCTATATTGACATGCTCCGCCGCAATATGGTCGACGGCGTAATCGTCAACTCCCTCAATATCGGTGCCGAGGCATATGCCGAGATGGGCTTGAGCCTGGTTGGCATCGACTGCGATCTTGGCGAGGGCTCTGTCCAGATTGCAAGTGACAGCTATGGCATCGGCGAGCTCGCCACGCGCCGTCTGATTGATGACGGCTGCAGGCGTATCCTGTGCCTGCGCAGCAATAGTCGCATGCGCATGCCTGCCAATAAGCGTACCGATGCCTACCTCGATGTTGTTGAGCAGGCCGGTTTGCCCGCGCTTGTCCGTGAGGTCGAGTTCGTTAAGCCCGACGACGAAAAGGGCGCGGTCGTTGCGAAGATCCTCGATGAGAACCCCGATGTTGACGGCATCTTTGCGGGAGACGATACGATGGCGGCCATCTGTCTCAACGTGATGAAGCAGCGCGGCTTGAGCGCTCCAGACGACATTAAGGTCGTGGGTGCGGATGGTGCCCACCGTACCATGACGTTTATGCCTGACTTAACAACCGTGCGTCAAGATATCGATCGCATAGGAAAGCTCGCGGCCCAATCCATCATCGCTCTTGTTAACGGTGAAAAGCCCGAATCGAATACCAAGCTTCCCGTCGAACTTATCGAGGGCAAAACCGCGTAATTCGCCCCGTGCCAAAAGAATCCCTCAAACGCCACCGATAACCGTTCGCCGGCATATGTCAACCGTTTGCCGACGACTGGAACTGCGAAAAGACGTATGGATATGAAAACGTTTGACATATGAAAACGTTTGACATATCTTGCAGATGTACCGAGTTAGTATCTCGACGGAAAGGAAGTCTCGGATGCATAAGGTGTATTACCAGCCTGAGGGAATTTGGGTAGGCGACATCATGCCGTACGGCGAGGACGGCACGTTCTATCTCTATCATCAGCGTGACACGCGTAACCCCGAACCTTTCGGAGAGCCGTTTGGCTGGGCACTCGCGACGACCAAGGATTTCGTCAACTACAAGGACTTTGGCGAGAGCCTTGAGCGCGGCGGCGACGAGGAGGTCGACCAGTACGTTTATGCCGGCACGGTGTTTAAGGTGGGCGACAAGTACCATGCGCTCTACACTGGTTGCAATCGTGATAAGGTCCGCGCACGTTTGATGAAGCAGGTTCTTCTTCACGCAACGAGTGACGACGCCGTCAAGTGGGAGAAGAACATCGCCGAGACGCTGCTTCCGCCCCAGGAGGGTTACGATGACCGCAACTGGCGCGATCCCTTTGTGCTTTGGGATGAGGAGAACGAAGAGTACATGCTCATCCTCGGCACGCGTGTGGGCGAGGACAAGCGTCTGATGACCGGTCGTCTGGTCAAGTTCACCTCCAAGGACCTGGATACCTGGGAGTTCCAGGGCGACTGGTGGAATCCGGGCCTGTACACCATGTTTGAGATGCCTGATCTCTTTAAGATGGGCGACTGGTGGTATCTGGTGTTCTCTGAGTACAGTGATGGCAACAAGACCCGTTACCGCATGTCTCGCTCTATCAACGGTCCCTGGATTACTCCTGCGGACGATTCCTTCGATGGCCGCGCGTACTATGCCGCACGTACCGCATTTGATGGCGAGCGCCGCGTTCTCTTTGGTTGGGTTCCTACGCGTGACGAGGGCGGCGACCCCAGCTCTTACCTGTGGGGTGGCACCTTTATGCCCCTCGAGATCGTTCAGCGTGCCGACGGAACGCTTGGCACCAAACTCCCCGACAGCATGCTTGGCGCCTTTGGCGAGGCTAAGGCAGTCGAGGCCTTTGAGCTTTCCTGCGAGTCGGGCAAGGTCGAGCAGGTGCTCGCTGCGGACGCCGGCTCTACCTATATGCTTGACGCCGACATCGAGCTCGGTGGCGACGCCGCGGGCTTCTCGGTGAAGTTTGCCGAGGACGCCGAGTCCGGTCTTGCCTACGAGTTCCGCGCCAATCTGCGTGAGGGCAAGCTCGAGTTTACGGCAGCCCCCCAGTATCCGTGGTTCCAGGTCAACAACATGGGTCTCGACCGTCCGCTTTTCTTTACGGGCAACGGAACTCATCACGTGCGCCTGGTAGTCGACGACGACATCGCGACCATCTTTATCGATGATGTTGCACTCAATGCGCGTTTCTGCAACAAGCAGGGGCAGGGCGTCGC
>CATWKM010000023.1:0-29591 GCA_958351385.1 uncultured Collinsella sp.
ACGCGCCCAGGTGATCGTCGACGGCATCGAGGAGACCGAGGACGGCGCTGAGCTCATCGGACATGCCTGGTTCCAGGCTCCCGATTCTGATGGTGCGGTGCATCTGGATGCCAGCGAGGCATCTGTGGGCGATATTCTGACGGTCGAGTTTACCGATAGCTTCTGCTACGAGCTTATCGGTCATGTTGTGGAGTAGGAGAGCGTCGTGGCTAACGAGAGCAATAAGGAACTGACGAGTGTTTGGACGCCCGCCAACATCGTGACGTGCGTGCGCATCGTCTTTATTCCGGTGTTCATGATCGTGTCGGCGCTGTCTCACACGAGCGTTGCTGGTACGGATTGGAGCACCTTCGACGGCCCGCTCGCCGCCGCCGCATTTATTCTGTACGTCATCCTGTCGTGCACCGATAAGGTTGATGGCTACCTGGCTCGTTCGCGCAACGAGATCACCGATTTCGGCAAGTTCTTGGATCCCATCGCCGATAAGTTGCTCGTGTTCTCGGCCCTGCTGCTGTTCTTGGACTTTGGTGCCGTAACCGTGTGGTCGGTGTTCATCATCCTGTTCCGCGAGCTGCTGGTGAGCGCCCTGCGCATGGTCGCGAGTGCGGCCGGTGTGGTCGTTGCGGCCGATAAGCTCGGAAAGTACAAGACGGCGACTACGATGGTTTCCATTTGCGGTTATCTGTGCGTCTTTGCGATGGCCGGCTTGCATCTTGGCCCGGTGGCGCTGACGCTCGGCATCTACTCGGTGTCGCGTTTCCTGTACGCCGTGGCCGTTATCTTGACCGTTATCTCGGGCGCCCAGTACTTCTGGAACTGCCGCAAGATCGTCTTTTCGGTCTAGGTCCTGGTAGGCATGACGGAATCATTTGAGCAGATTGCCGCACACAATGAAGAGCTCGCACGCGATATTGTCGAGCGTGCAACCGTTCGTGGTGTGACGGTTTCGACGGCTGAATCTCTGACAGCGGGTATGATCGCCTCGACGATCGCCGATATCCCGGGTGCCTCAGCGGTGCTGCGCGGCGGTGCGGTGACGTACTGCGACGAGATTAAGCATCGCGTACTCGGCGTTGAGCAAGAGACGCTTGACCGCTATACCGCGGTGTCGTATCAGACGGCGCGCGAGATGGCTGCCGGTTCGCTGGAGCTGTATCAGAGCGATATTGCTGTGAGCGCGACGGGCTATGCCGGCCCCGGTGGAGGGACCGAGGACGATCCGGCTGGCACTTTTTATATTGGCTGGGCGTATCGTTCGGCCGACGGGGGAGTGCCGGTCGTGGACTCCATTCGTTGTCACTATGAGGGCGATCGTTCGTGTGTTCGTGCCCTTGCGGTCGTGGAGGCACTGGGTCGCATTGTCTGTGTGCTCCATTCTATGGAATAGACGTGTTTTAAGGGGCCTCCGGGCCCCTTAATTGTGGAGATAGGGACCTCTGGTGAATTTGCTCTTTGTGCTGGTAGTTGGCGTATTCTTTCTCGCCGTGCCTTGTTTGGTTCGCCTGTGGTCAAGTTTTTGGTCAGTGTTTGGTCGGCGTTTGGTTGGGTTTTGGAAAGGTCGGCTGCATATGATTTATCTGAACGGTTGACCACGAACAGCCGTTCGTTTATTATCGATGCAGGTTGTTAAGAGGAGGGCTATTCATGGCCAAGAATTCAGGTCCCGTACGTACCGTTCATGCTCGCACGACGGGTAAAGAGCGCGATGAGATGATCGCCACCACCAAGGCCGAGATCGAGAAGAAATTCGGCCAGGGTTCCATCATGAGGTACGGCGACGGTGGTCCCGAGCTCGAGGTCGAGGCCATTCCCACGGGCGCTCTGGCCCTCGATGCCGCGCTGGGCATCGGCGGCGTGCCGCGCGGTCGTATCGTCGAGATTTACGGTCCCGAGTCCTCCGGTAAGACAACGCTTTCGCTCGAGATTTTGGCAGAGGCCCAGGCTATGGGCGGCGTCGTGGCATTTATCGATGCCGAGCACGCGCTCGATCCCACGTATGCCGCACGTATCGGCGTGGACATCGATGAGGTCCTCATTTCCCAGCCCGATACGGGCGAGCAGGCGCTCGAGATCGTCGACATGCTCGTGCGCTCTGGCGCCATCGACGCCATCGTCGTCGACTCTGTCGCCGCTTTGACCCCGCGTGCCGAGATCGAGGGCGAGATCGGCGATACTACGGTCGGCCTTCAAGCCCGTCTGATGAGCCAGGCGCTCCGTAAGCTCGCCGGCTCGCTCGCCAAATCTAAAACGACCTGCATCTTCATTAACCAGCTGCGCGAGAAGATCGGCGTCATGTTCGGCAACCCCGAGACCACGACGGGCGGCCGCGCCCTCAAGTTCTTCTCGTCGGTGCGCATCGATATTCGCCGCATCGACAGCATCAAGCTCAAGGACGAGGTCATCGGCAATCGTGTGCGCGCCAAGGTCGTTAAGAACAAGGTGGCCGCACCGTTTCGCTCGGCCGAGTTCGACATCATGTACGGCACGGGCATCTCTAAGGAGGGCTCGATTCTGGACATGGCCGTCGAGTGCGGTATCTGCAAAAAGATGGGCTCTTGGTTTGCTTACGGTGAGGACAAGCTCGGTAATGGTCGCGAGGCCGCTAAGGCGTTCCTGCGCGAACACCCCGATTGTGCTGACGAGATCGAGCATAAGGTCCGCCTTGCCTGCGGTCTTGAGTTTGATGACGATGCTCCGTCCGAGGTTGAACTGACCGATCAGCCCGAAACTGAGGAGTTCGATGAGCTTTACGCCATCGATGGCTCCGCGATGCTCGATGATGATGACGAGTAGCGGATGCCCTCATGTCGTATACGGTGACCGAGGCAACGGTCGTCTTTCCCGATAAGAAGGCGGCCTCCTCGTTTTCGAGTGGGTATGCATCAAAAAAGCCTTGTGCACATATCGACTGTGAGCTCGAGGGCGGTTTTGAACGATCCGTCTGGATTCCTGTTCGTGTCGCGCGCCTGTTCCTTAAAAATCGCCCCGATCTTCCCTGCGATTGGGATGAGTTTCGCGATGCGGTGCAGCTCATTGAGCGTAAATGCGCGCTTACCATGGTGACTGAGATGCTGTCGCGCCGCGACCATGCCACGGGTGAGGTCCGTGACAAGCTGGCTCGTTACGGATTTCGCCAGCCCGCAATTGATTTCGCCGTCCAGCGTGCCACTGAGTATCGCTTTTTAGATGAGAACCGCTTTTGTTCGTACTTTATTGAGGAACGCAAACGACGCGGCTGGGGACAGCGCAAGATTGAGACCGAGCTCAAGCGCCGCCATGTCGTACTCGATGATATCCCTGGCTATCCCGAGGATTATTTTGCCGTGGAGGACGACTTGGCTCGCGCATCGGCTTTACTCGCGAAGCGTCGTGTTCCCGAGACACGTGGATTCGAAAAGCTCGTCCGGTTTTTGATGGGCAAGGGCTTTTCGTACCACATCGCCGCCGATGCCGTTAAGGCGCGTCTCGATGCCGAACGTGAGGAATGCGCAGTTTAGACACATGCTAGAGCGTACCAGCCGTTCACCGTGTTTTAGACGCCGTACCGGGTCCATTTATTTGACAGTTGTTGCGGTTCAACGTACGATAAACACTGTCATTTGCTTTGTGATATGTGCTCATCTTTGATGAGTTTGTTTATATGTTTCATCTGTATCCGACCTGCATAAGCTGCGCCCATATTACTCAAATGTCGCGAGCCGTTCGCAAGGACGGTTCGCTTTGTTGTGTAACGAATCCATAAAAAGGAGTGAGCATGCCTATCATCGCAGCGCTCGTTGGCATCGTTTTGGGTGCCATCGCCGCCATTGCCTACATGCGCACCGCCAAGCAGGGTAGTCTTCACGAGGCCGACGAAAAGATCCAGTCGGCACACGCACAGGCTGAGTCCCTGATCGGTGATGCTAAGCGTCAGGCCGAGACCCTCAAAAAAGAGGCTCTTCTCGAGGCTAAAGAGGAGATCATCAAGAATAAGCAGGCTGCCGAGGCCGAGGACAAGCAGCGTAAGAGCGAGATTCGTACGCTCGAGAACCGTGTGATGCAGCGCGAGGAGTCCCTCGATCGCCGCAACGATGCCCTCGACAAGCGTGAGCACCAGCTGTCCAGCCAGGCTGGCCAGGTCGAGAAGCGCTCCCGCGAGCTTGAGGAGCTCTGCGCCAAGCAGACCTCGGAGCTCGAGCGCATCGCCGACCTGACCCGCGAGGACGCTCACAAGGAGCTCCTCGACAAGGTTCGTGGCGAGGTTACCCACGAGGCCGCCACGATCATCCGCGAGTCCGAGCAGCAGGTTCGCGCCGAGTGCCACAAGACCGCCCAGGAGATTCTGTCCCTGGCGATTCAGCGCTGTGCCGCCGACCACACCGCCGAGGTTACCGTTACCTCCGTGCATATTCCGTCTGACGACCTGAAGGGTCGCATCATCGGCCGCGAGGGTCGAAACATCCGCACCTTCGAGCAGGTTTCCGGCGTCAACCTCGTGATCGATGATACGCCCGAGACCGTCGTGCTTTCGAGCTTCGATCCGGTCCGTCGCGAGACGGCCCGCGTCGCCCTCGAGAACCTCATCGCTGACGGTCGCATTCACCCTGCCCGCATCGAGGAGATGTATCACAAGGCCGCCGACTTGGTTCAGCAGCGCGTGCGCGAGGCTGGCGAACAGGCTGCCTTCGATACCGGTATCCACGATCTGCACCCCGAGATCGTTAAGACCCTGGGTGCTCTGCGCTACCGCACCTCGTTTGGTCAGAACGTGCTTCAGCATTCCCTCGAGGTTTCCGACCTGTGTGGCGTGATGGCTTCCGAGCTTGGCCTGGACGTTGTGACCGCCAAGCGTGCCGGCCTGCTGCACGATCTTGGCAAGGCTATCGACCATGAGGTCGAGGGCCCGCATGCCGTTATCGGCGCCGAGCTTGCCCGTCGCTATGGCGAGAAGCCCGTTATCGTTCACGCTATCGAGGCTCACCACGCCGACGTCGACCCCAACACGGTGCTCGATGTTTTGGTCCAGGCTGCCGATGCCGTTTCCGCCTCTCGTCCCGGTGCCCGTCGCGAATCTGCCGAGAACTATATCAAGCGCCTTGAGAAGCTCGAGGAGATTGCCAACTCCCATGACGGCGTCGAGCGTACCTATGCCATGCAGGCTGGTCGCGAGGTCCACGTCATGGTTCAGCCGGACAAGATTTCCGATGCTCAGTCCACGGTCTTGGCTCATGACATCGCCCATCAGATCGAGGAAGAGATGGAGTATCCCGGTCAGGTGCGCGTCGTCGTGATTCGCGAGAGCCGCGCTGTCGATATCGCTAAATAACATGAACGACGCGAACGAGCTCATCTCATTTATCGCGTCGATGTCGGGGGAGGGCAACCTTCGCGTCGAGGAAAACCTTGGCGAGGGATATGTCCGCCTCCGCGTTTCGGAGGCCGAGCGGCGCCAGGCAAAGCATGACATCCAGCATGTCGAGGATATTGTCATCGAAATGCTGCGCAACGCCCGTGATGCCGGCGCCGATAAGGTCTATCTCGCTACGACCAAGGAAGATGGCGTCCGTACGCTCGTCTTTCTGGATAACGGTTCGGGCGTGCCGCAGGATATGCAGGAGCGCATCTTCGATGCCCGCGTTACCTCCAAGCTCGAGAGCATGAAGATGGACCGTTGGGGCGTTCACGGTCGAGGCATGGCTTTGTTCTCGATTAAGCAAAACACCGACGAGGCGCGCGTTGTCGCGTCGGATGTTGACCTCGGCTCGGTCTTTAAGGTGAGCGTCGCTACCGACCGCCTTAGCGAGCGCGCCGATCAGTCCAGCTGGCCTCAGGCCGTGAAGGACGAGGACGGTCACTATGTGTGCGCTCGCGGCCCTCACAACATCATTCGTGCCGCCTGCGAGTTTGCCCTCGAGGAGCTGCGCGCCTGTGATGTCTATCTGGGGTCTCCGTCCGAGATCGCCGCGACGCTGCATGCTCAGGCCTCCAGCCGTCTCGATGCTTCTCGTCTTTTGTTTATCGATGACGAAGCCGAACTTCCGGTGGTCGATCGTCTGGGTCTTGCATCGGATGCGGAAGACTTTATCCGTATCTGTTCGGGTTTGGGTCTTGAGATGTCCGAGCGTACGGCGCATCGTATTTTGGCGGGCCAGATTAAGCCCGTTCGCGGTGTGACCGCACGCCTGCTACGCGAGCGCGATTCGTCCTCACATGCGTCTGCTCCGGTCGATCTTGCCAAGGATCGTCGCGGGTTGCGTATTGCCAAGGACGACATGGCGCAGTTCTCGCGAGCAGTTGAGCGTGACTTTAACGATCTTGCATCGCGGTACTATCTCAACCTTTGCGGCGACCCCAAGATTCGTGTTTCGCGTGATCGTATTACCGTGACGTTCGATCTTGCCAAAGAGGAATAGCATCTTTACCGAGTCCGTTCGGTACGATACAGTTATTGCAGTTAAAACGTACTTTTAAACGCAGGAGTTTCTTCATGGATTGCCTGAAGGTATCAAGCAAATCGTCGCCCGCGTCCGTTGCCGGCGCCATTGCCGGCATGGTCAAGGATGGTGTACCCGTCAACATCCAGTGTGTCGGCGCCGGTGCCGTCAACCAGGCTATTAAGGCCGTTGCTATCGCGCGCGGTTTTTTGATTCCAACCGGTTTTGATATTTCCTGCGCGCCCGTGTTCTCCGACATCCTCATTAACGGGGAGTCGCGCACGGCCATCCGCCTTTCTATCTACGTTCACCAGATCAATCGAGCTGCTATGGATAACGTCGTCATGGATGATGTTAAGCCTGTGGCATAGCTTCTGCTTGCCTTGTTTCGCTCCCCATCGTTAGGACTTATGCACATGGACCAGCGTTCCGTACGCGATATTCTTGCCGGTAAAACCTACTTTATCCGCACCTTTGGCTGCCAGATGAATCAGCACGACTCCGAGCGTGTGAGCGGTCTGCTTGATTCGTATGGCTGCCTCATGGCGCTCGATCCCGCGCATGCCGATATCGTTGTCTTCATGACGTGCTGCGTGCGCGAGGCCGCCGATACTCGCCTGTACGGTCAGTGCAATTCCTGCAAAAGCCTGCCGCCTTCGCCTTCGGGCAAGCGCGTGGTTGCCGTTGGCGGTTGCATCGCGCAGCGCGATGGCGAGGGCCTGCTCACCAACGTCGATAACGTCAATGTCATCTTTGGCACGCATTCCATTGCACATGTGGCCGAGCTCATTGCCGAGGCGTTCCTTGATGGTAAGCGTCATATCCGCACCAATGAGCATGAGGATACGGATGCCATGAGCATGCCGTGGCATCGCGAGACTCAGTATCACGCCTGGGTGCCCATCATGACGGGCTGCAATAATTTCTGCACCTATTGCATCGTGCCGTACGTGCGCGGTCGCGAAAAGAGCCGCCCCTTCGAGGAGATTGTCGACGAGGTGACCGGTTTGGTGCGCCAGGGCGTGCGTGAGATTACGCTGCTGGGCCAAAACGTTAACTCATATGGTCGCGATCTGTTTGGCAAGCCGCGTTTTGCCGATCTGCTGCGTGCCGTGGGCGATACGGGCGTGGAGCGCATCTTCTTTACGTCTTCGCATCCCAAGGACCTGTTGCCCGAGACCATCGACGCCATGGCCGAGACGCCTGCCGTTATGCCGCAGCTGCACTTGGCCGTCCAGTCAGGTTCGACGCGGATCCTCAAAGAGATGAATCGCCGTTATACACGCGAGGACTATCTGGGCCTTGTCGATCGCATTCGCAACCGCATGCCCGATATCGCGCTCTCGACCGACATTATCGTTGGCTTCCCGGGTGAGACTGAAGAAGACTTTGAGCAGACGCTCTCACTTGCCGAGACGGTCCGCTATGCTCAGGCCTATACCTTCATCTATTCCAAGCGCGCCGGTACCCCGGCCGCCGAGATTGACGATCCTACGCCGCATGAGGTTATTCTCGAGCGTTTCAACCGTCTGGTTAAGGTTATCGAGACCACGGCACACGAGTATAACCAGGGTGAGCTTCATACTGTGGTTCCGGCGCTCATTGAGGGAACGAGTAAAAAGAACGACGCGGTCCTGCTGGGCAAGAGTCCCAAGAATCAGACCGTGCATGCGCCTATCCCCGAGGGTTACAGCATCGATCAGCTTGTTGGCAAGATCGTTGATGTTGACGTTGACGTTGCCAAGACCTGGTATTTGTCCGGTTCCGTTGTGGGCGAGCCGCGCTAATGGTTTCTCCCGGGGCAGGTCTTTCCGCCGTTGCGATCGTCGGTCCGACGGCGGTTGGTAAGAGTGATGTTGCCGACCGTTTGGCAGCTCGTCTTTCGTCCGAAGTGCTGTCGTGCGATGCGATGCAAATCTATCGCGGCATGGACATCGGTACTGCAAAGATGGCGCCCGATGAGTGCACGGCGCCGCTGCGTCTCGTCGACATTGTAGAGCCGGGTGTGGCATATTCTGCTGCGCTTTATCAGGCCGACGCTCGCGCGCATGTTGAACGTCTCCTTGGTTCGGGTTGCCTGCCGGTTTTTTGCGGAGGTACGGGGCTGTATCTCAAGGCCGCCCTCGATGAGATGGACTTTCCCTCGGGTGAACTTGAGGACGATCGTCGTGCGGGCTATCAGGAGCTTTCCGAGCGTATTGGCGAGGAAGAACTGCATGCCTTGCTTGCCGAGCGCGATCCAGAATCGGCTGCTGTTATTCATCCTCATAACGTGCGCCGTGTGATTCGTGCGCTCGAGATGAATGATGATGGCGTCTCCTATGCGCAGCAAAAGTCGCAGTTTAGTGTTCCGCACGAGCATTATCATGCCCTATGGTTTGGTCTGACGCGTAATCGCGAGGTGCTCTACGAGCGCATTAACCAGCGCGTCGATCTGATGTTTGAGCAGGGTCTTGTCGATGAGGTCCGCGGTCTTATGGGCCAGGGGCTGGGAGATGCCTTGACGTCGATGCAGGCAATTGGCTATAAAGAGATCATCGATGCTTTCAATGGCGTGATGAGCATGGATGAGGCTCGCGAACTCATTAAGATGCGTTCGCGTCGTTATGCCAAGCGTCAGCTTTCGTGGTTTAAGCGCGATGACCGTATCGTGTGGTTTGATATGGATGAATTTACGATCGATGAGGTCGTTGAGGATATCCTGCATCGTATTGAGGCTGCCTAATGGCCCGTTTCCCCCTTGTTCCCACGGCACCCGAGCCCGAGCGTGCCATTTTAGTTGGTGTTGAGTGGCGCGACAATGCATGGCCGCTCGATCGCTCGCTTGATGAGCTGGAGCGTCTTGCCCACACAGCTGGTGCCCAGTGCGTGGCACGCTTGTCGCAGCGTTTGGTAAAGCCGTATCCTAAATCGTTTATCGGTTCCGGCAAGGTAGAGGAGCTTTGCGGCCTGGTACATCGCATGGATGCCGATGTCGTTATTTTTGACGACGACCTGACCCCCTCGCAGCAATCCTATTTGGAGAAAGCCGTGGGCGAGCCGGTAAAGATTATCGATCGTACAGCACTGATCCTGGATATCTTTGGCCTGCATGCTCAGACGCGTGAGGGACGCCTGCAGGTACAGCTGGCACAGCTTCAATATTTGTTGCCTCGCCTGCGTGGCATGTGGAGCCATCTCGCCAAGGAGCAGACGCGCGGCGGCATCGGCTCACGTTTTGGTCAGGGCGAAAGTCAGCTCGAGGTCGACCGTCGCCTCATTCGTAATAAGATCGCTGCGCTTCGTCGTGAGCTCAAGCAGGTTGAACAGCGTCGCGATGTTCAATCCAAGAGCCGCATTGAGTCACCGGCGTTTCGCGTCGCGTTAGCCGGTTATACCAATGCCGGTAAATCGACGTTACTCAATCGTCTGACTGGCTCTACGGTACTTTCGCAGGACAAGCTGTTTGCTACGCTCGACCCGACGACGCGTTCGTATCGTCTGCCCGGCGGTCGCGGCATGACGATTACCGATACCGTCGGCTTTATTCAAAAACTGCCGCATGGTCTGGTCGATGCCTTTAAATCGACGCTGTCCGAGGTTTTGGGTGCCGATCTAATTCTCAAAGTCGTAGATGCGTCTGACGAGGACTATGAGCGGCAGCTGGAGGCTGTCGACCGCGTGCTTGATGAGATCGGCGCCGGAGAGCGTTTAACGCTTACCGTATTCAATAAAATCGATCTTCTCGATAGCGTCGATCAATTGAGTTTCCGTCGTCGCTATCCGGAGGCCGTTCTGTTCTCGGCTCAAACGGGCGAGGGGCTCGACGATCTCGTCGACCGGATTGCTCGCGAGGCAGCTGCCACCGATGTGTTGCTCTCCGCTGATATCCCGTATCGTGAGGGCGCTCTCATCACGCTGGTGCATGAGCAGGGAACCCTTCTGCATGAGGAATATCTCGAGGACGGCGTTCGCATTGTGGCGAAACTGCCGGCTCGTATTGCACCGCGGCTCGAGCGCTATCGTACGGAATAAACGATTTCTAGCACGCCTAGAATGACTGGCTGATGGAGCAGGTAGAACGGTAAGGCATGCCGACCCAGGACTGCGAGCGCCGGGATAGGATTGGCGTATGCCCATGCTGGCGCTTCGAGACTTGATGCTTGTGCTGCCTGGGCAGCAAAAAAGCCGGTAAGGTACATAAAGACAAACGGTAAGAGCGGATAGTAATCTCCCGAAACAAAACCCGGGCCTGGGAATCCAAGCCATGCCAGGTAGGGGAGTGGGTAGACCGCCTTTGGAATGCCCCAGGTTAGGGCAAAAAGAACAAGGCACGCTGCGATGCCCCATGAGCCCGGTAATTTTTGGAGTAACGGACGGGTGAACGCAACCACCGCGGTGCACACCGCCATGCAATAAATGATGCCAAAGTTCACTGAATCGTCGACCGATACGAGCGTTGTTGCGATCCAGACGACCAAAGCTGCGGCAGCGTACTTAGCCGCTCGTTTGGCATTGTTGCGTGAGAGCGTGCACATCCAACCCGCGATAAACAAAAATACCCAGCTGATGCTGGCGCGCCAGATGTCTTGAAAGACAGTCTGGGTAAACCATGGCATATCCCAGTCGTACAGGTACGCGAAATCGTAGCAAGCGTGAAAACCTGCCATTGAAATCATCGTAAACCCGCGGACGGTATCAAAGATGGTGATGCGTTTTTGCATTACGAGAACCGGCGCATCAATCCGACGACTTTGCCCAGGATAACGGGATTCGTTGCATAGATAGGTTCCATGGTGTCATTCTCAGGCTGCAGACGTACGCGTCCCTGCTCCTTGTAGAACGTCTTGACGGTCGCCGAACCATCAATCATGGCCACGACAATTTCGCCGTTCATGGCACTTTTTTGTTCACGGACGATGATGTAATCGCCATTGAAGATGCCGACATTGATCATTGAGCTCCCATGCACCTCAAGGATAAAGGAACCCTGATCAGTGGCGATTTCGGTCGGGATAGTAAACGTGTCTTCGATATTCTGCTCGGCCAGAATGGGAATCCCAGCCGCGACGCGACCAACGAGCGGCAGCGAGACCGTTCCGCGAGGTGCTGTGGGCTCGTCAGATTTAGAAATTGAGACAGAGGAACCATCCTCGTTAAAGAGTTCCAGGGCGCGCGGTTTGGTGGCATCGCGCTTGAGTAGCCCGCGCGCTTCAAGGGCAGAGAGATGGGCGTGCACGGTGCTGGGGGAGGAAAGGCCCACGGCAGAAGCCATCTCGCGCACGCTGGGCGGATAACCCTTCTCCTGCTGATATTCCTTGATGAAGTCGTAAATTTGCTGCTGACGCTTGGTAATTTTGCGAGCCATCAGGGCATCCTCTCTACCCATGTCAAACAAATGTTCGAATTTTGCTTGACAGGAACAACTGTTCGAAGATAATAATAACCGAACATTCGTTCTCGCGCTAGACATTTTTGTCCGCGCGGCTTGATAAAACTGTTCTCAGCAAAACACGCGAGAGGAGAACATGATGAACGCAACGAATATGGTCCAGGGAAACCTCGCCCTTAAGCTCGAGACGCCTGCAGAACCCACTTTTACGGTTGTTCAGGGTGGCCGCTCCGGCTTTCAGCCTTTGACCGTAAAGCCTGCCCGCAATCAGCAGGCTGTAGTCGCGCCGGCCCGCGTTGCCCTGAAGGTTCCGACGATTGTCGCCGTCGCCGTTGCGCTTGCGCTCTTCTTTGTCCTCGCTACGTCGGTCTTTAGCGCTCGTCATGCCGCGTATGCCGAGTCCGTTTCCAACGTTACATACGAGACCATTCGCGTTCAGCCTGGCGATTCTCTTTGGTCGCTTGCCGAGGAATATCCAATCGAAGGCCTTTCCACGCAAGAGACTTCCGACATGATCCGTAACGTCAATCATCTGGAGCATGGTTCGCTCGCCGCCGGTGCGCATCTTAAGGTTCCTGCTCGTTCGTAATCATTATCGAGCTGCGCATGGTACCCTTGTTATCGTTTAAGAGGAGGTACCATGCGCTGTCCCAAATGCGGCAAGGCACATACCCGCGTCGTTGATTCCCGTATGCAGGAGTCAAATAACACCATTAAGCGCCGTCGCGAATGTTGCTCGTGTAACTACCGCTTTACAACGTTCGAGCGATGCGAGGACCCTATCGAGGTCATTAAGTCAGACGGAACCAAGCAGCGGTTCGATCGCAATAAGCTTCTTGTCGGCTTGATGCGCGCCACCATCAAACGCGATATCGACACTAAGAAGCTCAATGAGATTATCGACGACATCGAGGTCGAGCTGCGCTCTCGCACACTGACGGCCGTCACGTCCCATGAGTTGGGTGACATGGTGCTCAAGCGCTTGGCCAAGATTGATAAGGTGGCGTACATCCGCTTTGCCTCGGTCTACCGCGATTTCAAAGACGTCGATGAGTTTCTGCAAGAGCTCGACAAGCTAAGGTGATTCCATGTCCAACATTACCGTCAACATAAAGCGTCTCGATCCCACCGTCGAGCTTCCCAAATACGCCCATCCCACTGATGCCGGCTTGGATTTGCGCTCCAACGAGGACTGCGTCTTGAAGCCCTTCGAACGCCGTCTGGTCTCTACGGGGCTGGCCATCGCCCTGCCCGATGGCTACGCCGGCTTCGTCCAGCCCCGCAGCGGCTTGGCCATCAAGCAGGGCTTGTCTATAGTCAACACGCCGGGCCTCATCGACGCTCACTACCGAGGAGAACTCAAGGTTATCCTCATCAACCTGGATCCCACCAACGACATCCAAATCAACAAAGGCGACCGCATCGCCCAACTTGTCATCCAAGAAGTCCCCACGGTCAACCTCATAGAGGTAGAAGCGCTAGACGAAACCGACCGAGGAAAAGGAGGCTTCGGCTCCAGCGGCATCGCCTAGGGCGCCCGTATCCCTCCCGCCCGGGGCTTACCTATATCATTCCATGCTCAAACATTCTCGCGTCGCTTCGCTCGCTGCGAAACTGCGCGTGGAACGATATAGGTTAGCCCCGGGCGGGCGGCTACTCGCTTGAAACAATATTTACTTTTCTAGAAAGTCGATGCGATAAAGGGACGCCTCCTTTGTCGCATCGACTTACTGTATTTATATTTTCTGGTTCCCCTTTGCAGATTCTACTGGCGGGGAATCTGGTATTGCCGCTAGTACGTTAACGCAGCTTACCTGTGGGAGGCCCCTATATATCGTCCCGCGCGCAGTTTCGCAGCGAAGCGAGAATGTTTGAGCACGGGATGATATATAGGGGCCTCCCACAGGTGAGCGGAATTTAAGACGCTACCTGATATGCGCGGGTTTTTCGCCCCAGTAGAAGCGGCAGAAGGCTCTTTTGCGCTTTTGGGGTTTACCTACGAGTTCCATGGTGGCGACGGCGATGTCTTCGGCTGCGCGAGGGCGGCGTAGTACTTCGCCGTTGATGAGTAGAGCTTTGAGTGATTCGGGATGGTCGTGCAGGTGGCGTAGGGTTACGATGAGCTCTCGTGCCGTGGTGACGTGCATGCTGGCGCCCATACCGGTGAGCATAGTTGTGTTGGCCTTTTCCTGGCCATAGGACTTGCCCAGCAGGATCATCGGCAGATGTGCGCATAGGCACTCAGTGACTGTGAGTCCGCCCGATTTGAGGATTGCCAGGTCGCAGCCGTGCATGAGGGCCGCCATGTCGTCGACATAGTCCAAGACCGTGACGTTCTCGAGCTTCATGGCGTCGAAGAGGGTCTTCAGCCGGGTGGCATACTCCACGTCTTTGCCGGGCAAAAAGACAAAGTGCATGTCTTCGAAGCTGCGCAGGAAGGGGAGTGTGTGGTCCATCGCCGCGCGAAAGCGGACGTATGGCTGAGGCAAGCTGGCGCCGGCCATTACCAGCACGACGGTCTTGTCGGTGGGGAGGTTGAACTTGGCTAGCTCTTCCTCGCGATCGTAATCCGTGTCGAATCCGGCGCGAATAGGAATGCCGGTAATGCGAATCTTTGTCTCGGGCACCTTGCGCGGACGCAGCGTTTCGGCCATAAATTCGTTGGCAACACAGAATAGATCGGTGTCCTTGTGGGGCCACCAGCCCTCGACTTCGTAGTCGGTCGGTACGCAGATGACCGGATAATCGATACCCGTAATAATGCGAGCGCCCACGGCAACATTGGCTGCCGTGATGTGCGTTGTAACCACGGCTATGGGCCTGCGGCTACGAATATATTCGTTGAAGGCGGGGAACATAATTCGCGACCATGCCGTGCCGCCACCCCAGAGCAAATGCCCCGTAAGCGTATATCGCCAGGTCAGGTCGTAAATGGGGCGCGTGGCTCCCGTAAAAGAAGCCGCGGTTTTATTGCCATCGAATTTAATACGTCCAAAATCAAGGATATCGAGTACTTCGATCTCAACATCCTCGGGGATGCCATTGGTTCCGCGGATGAGGTCGAAGGCCTGCGCTATCGCATTTGCGGCGGCCTTGTGGCCCGAGCCAACGGAGGCGTGCACGATGGTCACGAGAGGTTTTTGCTGAGCCAGGAGCGTGGTTTGCTCCGATTGAGGAGTGCTGTGCGTGAGCAGGGGAGCGTCGTCACTCGTCTGCGCCTGGTCCATCGATAACTCCCCTTCAGCTTTGTAATACGGTTTTATCATTGTAGTGCATGAGTGTCACGTTCACGTAAATTTGGGTACGAGCGCAAAGAACGACAACGTTTCGACGAAAGGACGCTTCATGACTACCGATAAGCCGATCGATGTTGCGATTATCGGTGGCGGCCCCGCGGGCTATGCTGCCGCCATTTATGCTGCGCGTGCCAACCTGACGACGACCGTGATTGAGCAGGGCATGTCGGGAGGGCAGATCGCCACAACCAATGAGGTCGAGAACTATCCGGGTTTCCCGCTCCTGAGTGGCGCCGAACTCGGCGAGCGTTTTCAGCAGCATGCAGAGGGCCTGGGAGCACAGGTTACATGGAGCATGGTTACGGGTATCGATTACGATGCCGATGCAGCGTTGTTTACGGTACATCACGATATGGGCGATACGCTGGCCTCGAGCGTTATCGCTTGCATGGGTGCCACGCCGCGTCCGGCAGGTTTCGCAGGCGAGGATACGTATCGCGGTCGTGGCGTTTCATATTGCGCAACATGTGACGGCATGTTCTTCCGCGGCAAACAGGTCTTTGTAATCGGTGGTGGCAATTCGGCATGCGAAGAGGCGCTGTTCCTGTCAGACATTGCCACCAGCGTGACCATCGTGCTGCGCCGCGACCAGTTTCGTGCGCCTGATGGTGTTGTTCAGAAAGTACTCGAAAAGGACAATATTACAGTTAGGTACCAAACTAGTATTGTGGAGCTCTCGGGCGAAGCAATGCCAACGACGATCACCTTTAAGGACAATGCATCCGGTGAGACTCATACCGAGTCATTTGAACCTGGCTCGTTTGGCATCTTTGTCTTTACGGGGATGCTGCCGCATACCGAGCTGGTTGAGCATCTAGTCGATCTGGCTCCTGACGGCGGCATTGTCACCGACGATTCGATGGCCACCCGTACGCCCGGCTTATTCGCAGCCGGCGATATCCGTTCCAAGCGTTTACGCCAGGTTGTGACCGCCGTTTCGGACGGAGCCATAGCAGCAACGAGCGCATACGCGTTTCTCCGTGAATAAGTACGATAATATATCTTATGTAAGGTTGCTATCTTTAAACAAAGTGGTTGGACGATGCATCAATGTGTTGTCCAACCACTTTTACTTGCCGGCTATGTGGTATGTAAAACTAGATAACCTAGAATACAATATAGAAAATGAACGGAGGACCTTTATGAACCACGTTAAACACGTTATTCCGATGTCCGATTCGTCGGTCAGTATTAAGCCTGAGGATATTCAGCCCACGGTGCTGCCCGATGCATTTATTCAGTCCGAAATCGTGCGTAAACTCAATACGTTGAGTCTGCCGCGCTATGACCAGTTGCCCAATGTGACGCTCTATCGCGACCAGGTTATTGAGTATGTTGCGCTGTGGATGGAGCCGCTGTCCATTTGCGTTGAGCACCCTGTCATTACGCCATCGATGATCAATAACTACGTGAAGGTCGGCCTGGTGCCCGCTCCGGTCAAAAAGCAATATGGCCGCGAGCAGATTGCCCGCCTGATCGCTATCTGCCTCTTTAAGCAGGTCTTACCTATTGCTGCGGTGCAGGCACTCTTTAACATTCAGCGTTTGAGCTACGATGCCCCGACGGCCTTCGATTATGTGGTCGATCAGCTCGAGGCATCGATTCGTTCGGCGTTTTCCGTCGAGCAGACGCCGGTTCCCGATACGGCGCATCAGGTAACGCGTGAGTCGCTGCTTGTGCGCAGTGCGGTTTCATCCTTCGTTTCGAAAGCGTACCTGATGAGCTATCTAAAGTTTAATGGGTTTAATAGCTAGCCGACGTATAAAACGGGCGGAACAAAGGGCTATCTGCCACTTTGTCCCGCCCGTATTTTTGCTTGGTTGGACGTTATTGGCCCGAAGCCACGCCCATGCCGTAGCCGATAATGAGCCCATGCATTTCGGCATAGTATGAATCTAGCCCGTTACAGGGCATGATGATAGTCTTGGAGCCTGGCCAGCGCTCCACAATTCGGCTGGCAAGTGCTTGGGCGCCTGCCTCATTCTCGACATGGTCGATAACGACCTCGCCGCCCGTAAAACCTTCGGCTTCCATGGTGTCGATGATCTTGTTGAGCATCTTCTTTTCGCCACGCGTGTGCCCGACGAGCTCGATTTTACCGGCCTCGCTCGCCGTGCCCAAAATGCGAATATTGAGCTTGTTGGCAATGACGCCGGCTGCCTTAGGAATGCGTCCTGCCTTTGCAAGGTTCTCGTAATTACACAGGCTAAAGAGAATCTTGCTGTTTTGCTCGAGACTGTCGAAGTAAGCGCAGGCGTCCTCAAAGGAAACGTCCGGGTTACTTGCAAGATAACGATCAAACAGCAAGAAGATCAGATCCATCTTGCCGCCTGCTGCCCGCGAATTGACCAGGTGAATCTGACGATTGGGCTCCTCGGCAAGTACCATATCGCGTGCCGTAGCGGCAGCGTTATAGCTTCCAGAGACACCCTCCGAGATTGGCATGCAGATCGTCTTGTCGGCGAGCTTAAAGAGCTCAGCCCACTCCCCCACGCTTGGGCAGGCGCTCGATGATGCGCTGGCTTCCGACTGAATGGCAACATTAAGCTCGTGAACATCGAGCAAAAGGTCGTCGACAAATTCGCGCTCCCCTACTCGAATTTTGAGAGGAGCGAATGCAAAGGTGGTACGGGGTGCAGTCGGTTGCCAATCGCGAAGATTGCAGCTCGAATCTGAGATAAGTGCCCAGCTCATTGAGGGTCCTTTCTAGTTGTTCCTCAACAATTATAGCTATCTTTTGGACAGATGCTGCGCATATCTAGTATTCAAAACTAGATTGTTGCTTACATGCAAAACGGGCGCTCGAGATAAAACAATGGACCTCGCTCCCCAAGGATACGAGGTCCATCTTTGCTTGCTGAGCTAAACCACTTAGTAGCGAACGAAAATATAATTGTTGTTCATGCCGGCGGCAACGGAGCTGATGATGACGCCCGTTTTGTAGTCGGAAGCATGGATCATCTGACCATTACCGATATAAATGCCGGTATGGTAGGAGTTAACCACAACATCGCCGGGTTGCGGATCGGACACACGGGTCCAACCCATGAAGTCGACCGTGGTGCCCAGACGGCAGTAGCGTCCCGTGAGGCAATAGCTTACAAAACCGGAGCAGTCAAAGCTGTTCGGTCCAATGCCGCCCCAAGAATACGCATAGCCGAGCTTGCTGTAGGCGCGCGAAACAACGGAGCCACCATCAACAGACTGACTCGGTGCTGAAGGCGTGGGAGCCGGAGCGGGCGTGGGGGCAGGCTGCGGTGCGGGAGCCGGCGTGTTGCCGCCCTGGTTGTTGTTATTGTTGGTCTGGCCGCCATTGTTGGTGTTCTCGGTCGTACCGGCGGTGTCGTTGCTCACCGTGGCCTTTTCGGCGGTGCTAGCATTAATGCCAGCCTGCAGCGCAGCGTTGGCCTCGGCCTCGGCAGCGAGCTCGGCCTGCAGCTGCGAATCCAGGGAGTTTACGACGTTCTGGGCTTCAGCCTGCTGGGCATTAAGCTCATCGACCTTCTTTTGCGTGGTGGCGACGTTCTTCTCCTGCTCGGCCTGCTTATCGGTGAGCTGCTGCTTAAGCTCCTTGACCTCTTGAATGGTCTGAGCTTGCTTATCGGAAACTTTGCCGTAGTAGAACAGACGGTTGAGCATATCGCTCAGATCATCGACACCCGTCAAAACCTGAAGCAGGCTCAGACCGCCGGTTTTGTACTCGCCGGCGACATAGGTCGAGAGCTTGGCCTGACCATCGGCGATCTCCTGCTGCTTTTGCGTGATCTCGCCGGCAGTCTGATCGAGCGCCTGCGTCTGCGTGGCAAGCTCATCGTAAATCTGCTGGGTTTGGGTGCCGATCTGCTCGAGTTTCGTACGAGCAGCGGCAAGGTCGGATGCGGTATCGGCGTAGGCAGGAGCCGCGAGGCCCAAGCCCAAAACACAAGCGAGGGTTGCCGTAGCAGCGCAGCGTGCCATGTTTTTGTGCGTGTTTGCTGTGCGCATGTAGCTTCCTTTCCAGTAACTAAGGGTAACGGCTAGCCTACCGTCACCAGGCTAAAGAGCTCCACATCGTCATCAGACGGCGTGAGCTTCTCGCGCGGGTTGAGAAACGCAAGCTCAAGTATACAACCGTAACCGATAAGCTTTGCGCCCATATCTCGCACCAGTTTACCTGTTGCCTCGACGGTTCCGCCCGTCGCGACCAAGTCGTCCAGAATCAACACGGTATCTTTAGAGCTGATAGCGTCGGCATGGATCTCAATTGAATCGGTGCCGTACTCGAGCTCGTAGCTCTGGCTTACGGTCTCGCGCGGCAGCTTGCCCGGTTTACGTGCGGGAACAAAGCCGGCGCCAAGGGCTACAGCCACCGGTACGCCAACCATAAAGCCGCGAGCCTCGGGACCCACGACCTTGGTGATCCCCATGCCGGCAAAGTGCTCGGCGAGGGCATCGGTCATGGCTTTGAGCGCCTCGGGATTGCCAAAGAGCGGCGTGATGTCTTTAAAGACGACTCCGGGCTCGGGATAGTCGGGGATGTCGACGATTTGAGATTCGAAGTCGTACATTGCATGACCTTTCAATGAGTTGCCGAAATATCAGCAGCGGTTATTTGCCCGCGGTGACGGTGCCGGAGTGCGAAGGGGCGACGACCTTGAGCGGCTTTACGAGAGAATCCTCGTGCGAAGCAGGCGCGGCAGTTTCTTCGTTTTTGGCCTTGGTGGACTCGGAGCGAGCGATTTCCTCATCGAGTGCATCGATGTCGGCGTCCTCGACCACGGCGTTGAGCGACTCAAAAACGCGGTTTTTGAGCAGCGCGGTGTGCACGCCCTCCGTCAGGTCGTGAAGCTTCTTAAACGCACGCTCGAGCTTGGCGTCGCGCTCGTCATCGGAGGTATCCATGCCGAGCATGCTCACGAGCACCTGCTCAAACATCGAGGACTCGCGGTTGGCGGAAGACACGTACTGACGCAGGTTGCGCGGCTCGATATGGAAGCGTGACAGCTCGGAGCAGTAACGGATGATCGGAAAATCGCGACCATCGACGAGCTCACGATTCTGCGGACTCTTGATGATGCGAATAAGGTCGTTCTCGGCGAGCGAGCGGATAAACGAAATCTCGACGCCCAACATATCGGGAATGGTCTCGATGGGATGCAGCTTTTGTTTAGTCTCCTTGGGCTCCGTCTTGAGCGGAACATCGGACAGTAAGCCCACCTCGTAGGCGAGCGTTGACAGGTCCGTAGCGTTTTCCAAGCGCTGCTTAATCACGTTGAGCGGCATGTAGCGGGTCTTCTGCAGGTGCAGAATGACCTCCAGGCGATCAACGTCCTCCTTGGAGTACTGACGGTATCCCTTAGGCGTACGATGAGGGGTAATGAGCCCCTCATCCTCTAGAAATCTAATTTTTGAGTTCGAAAGATCGGGGTATGCGCCTCGAAGAAGGTTGACGACTTGGCCGATACTCAAATAGTTGCGTTCGGCCATGCCCTACTCACCGGTTTCGATGCGCTCCGGCGTGCTCTCGTGGTAGATGAGCGTAAACGTACCGATCTGGACGGATGAACCATCGTGCAGCGGGGCTGCATTGACGATGGCACCGTCGACCCAGGTGCCATTGAGCGAGCCCAAGTCCTCGATGCGAGCCTGGAGCCCCTCACGAATAATGCGCGCGTGGCTGCGCGAAACGGTCATGTCATTGAGGAAGATGCCGTTCGCAGGATCGCGGCCGATGGTGGTCACGTCGTCCTCGAGCTCAAAGGCGGCACCAGTCTGCGGACCCTTGACGATGGACAGAACGGGGGCGGTGATGCGCACGTTGGCCATGAGGTCGGGAACGGTGACGTCGCTTGAAGGCACGCGGAATACGCAGGTAGCGTCAGCAGTCTTATCATTCTGAGGCATATTGTTAACCATGTTGTCCATGACAACCCCTAACTTATCGCGGACGTGCCGCAAATAATGAACCGTACGTAATCATACCCCAACAAATCAGTCTTCGATTTCAGGGTTCAGAAAGTCGATGTCCTCGTCCTCGGGATGCGCGAGAGCCTGTTTAATGGCCACTCCGCCCTTAATGGAATAGATGACAGCCGTGAGCATGGAGAAGATCACGCCGCCGTACACAAAGAAGATGCCGAGGGGCACCGAGCTTCCGTTGAGGCCCGGGAAGGCCGTAAGGGTTGAAGGTAAAAGATGCAGGCCGTCAATAACGGGGAACCCGAGCAGCATGAGCGAGAAGCCGGTCATGAGCAGTGCAGTGGCAATCTTTCCGGGAAAGACGACATCGATGGGGCGACGGTGATAATGACGAACGATAAGCGTGCCGATGCCCAGATAGATGTCGCGGCCAATAATGAGCACGCAGACCCAGATGGGCAGCTCTCCGCGGACCACCAGCCCAAGTACGCCGGTGAACAGCAGCGCACGGTCGCAGATGGGATCCATGACCTTGCCGAGCCACGAGACCGTCTTGGTCATGCGGGCGATCTGACCGTCCATCCAGTCGGTAGAGGCGGCAACGGCGTAGATAACGATGGCGATGACGCGGTTGTTATCCGTCACAAACAGGTACAGAAATACCAGGGTGAGGATCAGGCGCGTAAAGGTGATGAAATTGGAGATCGTAAAGATCTTATTCGACGGGTAATCGGAAGTGCCGATAAGCTCCTTTTTGATCTTCTTTTTGATGCCCACAGGACTCCCCCGCTGGTTAACGACAAAACTTTCGCTACTATACCCGTTCCGGCGATGTCTATCCAGCGTAAGCATAGAGAGTCCAGACATGAGGAAGGCGCTTTTGGGCGGCGGTGGATTTCACATTCGTGTACATCAGCCTCCAAACATGCCGAAAAATGTCGGTTTTGGAGGGTGATGTACACGTTTTGATTCGGTGATGACATCGATCGGGAAAGTTGTTGCCTTAAGCAAATTAATCATGATGTGCGGGTCGAGAAGGGTTGGCGCTAAAAGAACCCAACGGCCGTTACGGCTTCGTTAGAAACGCACCCCACCATGGATGGTGAACCCGAAAGGTAAGGCGCGCGGGCACGGTGGCTCGGCCCGCGCGCCCGGAAGAGAAAGGATGAACCCATGGGTTACATGCTCGAGACGCGCGGGCTCACCAAGCGCTTCGGCCGCGGCGACCAGGCGCAGGACGCCGTGGCCGACGTGAGCCTTCATATCCGCGAGGGCGAGGTGTACGGGCTGCTCGGTCCCAACGGCGCCGGCAAGTCGACAACGCTCAAGATGATCTGCGGGATGCTGCGGCCGACGGCCGGGGAGATCCTCTTTGCCGGGCACGCCTGGCGCCGCGAGGACCTCTACGCAATCGGCAGCCTCATCGAGGAGGCGCCGCTCTACCCCAACCTCACCGCGCGCGAGAACCTGCGCGTGCGCACCACGCTGCTGGGCCTTCCCGAGAGCCGCATAGATGAGGTGCTCGCCGCCGTGGACCTCGCAGACACCGGGAAGAAGCGCGCCGGGCGCTTCTCGATGGGCATGCGGCAGCGCCTGGGGCTCGCGCTGGCGTTGATCGCCCGGCCGCGCCTTCTCGTGCTTGACGAGCCCACCAACGGCCTCGACCCCATCGGCATCGAGGAACTGCGCGACCAGATCCGCGGCTTCGCGGCGGCGGGCACGACGGTGATCGTCTCGAGCCACATCCTCTCCGAGGTGCAGCAGATGGCGGACACCATCGGCATCATCTGCGGGGGGCGCCTCGCCTACGAGGATGCGCTTCGGCCCGGGCAGGACCTCGAGGAACTCTTCATGAGCTTCTGCCGGGAAGGGCGACGAGCGCGCGGGGAGGTGGCGGCATGACGGGCGAGAAAGGCGGCCTGCTCGCGGGCCTGCGCGCCGAGGCCCTGAAGTCGCGCCACGCGGCACCGGTTCGCCTGGCCGTGCTCATGGCGCTGCCGATGCCGTTGCTCGGCGCGATGCCCTACCGGGGCGTGCAGATCTTCAGTGCGTGGAACTACTGGTACGCGCTCTTCCTGCCCGTGTCTCTCTCGCTCGTGGTGGCGTGCGTCGCGCGGGCGGATGCTCGCACGCGGATGCGGGGGCTTCTGGGCCTGGGCTTCCCGCTCGGGCGCGCCTGGTGGGCCAAGGCGCTCTGGTGCCTCGCGCTCTGCGCGCTGTCTAACCTCGTGGTCTTCGGCATCTACCTCGCGGGATCGACGTTTTCCTCGCAGGGCCTCACGGCCGCGGGCACGCTCACGATGCTCCTCTGCGCGCTCGCCAACACGGTGACCGCGGCGTGGATGATCCCTGCAGGGCTCTTCCTCACGGCGCGGCTCGGAATGCTCGCGGGCATCTTCTGCCCGCTCGCCGCGCAGCTCGTGGGTGGGTTCGCCTGGTCGTTGGTGCCGCTGCCGCAGCTCTTTCCGCCGTCGGCGAGCATGGTCATCCCCACGAGCTTCATCCCCGTGCTGCCGAGCGGCGAGCCGCTCGCGGCGGACATGGCGCTCGGTGGGGCGCTCGCGGCGGACGGCATGCTCACGCTGGCGGGCCTTGCGGTCTGCGCGCTCGCGTTCGCCGCGCTCACGGCGGCGGGCGCGGCCTGGTTCGCGCGCTCCGAGGAGAGGTGATGGCCGTGACACGACTCTCCGACCCGACGCCGCGCATGACTCTCCCGCGGGCCCTGCTCTCCGAGGCCCTGCGCCTGGCGCGCTCCCCGCTCGCGGCGGTGCACCTCGTCTGCGGCCTGGCAGCCGGTCTTGCCTGCGGCGAGTACTTCTCCGTAGCCCGATGGGACCCGGCGCTGGGCGCGGACGCCTACATCCAGTTCCTCGGCGCCCTCATGCCGCTCATGTCCGCCATCGTCTGCGGGCTCGCCGTGGACGAGGAGCGCGCTGCCGGTCGCCTCGCCAACCTCACGGCGGCCCCCTCGCGCGGGCGCGCCGTCGCGGCGAAGCTGCTCGCCCTTGCGGCGCTCGGTGCCGCCGCGCTGGCCGTGGCGCTCGGCGTGTTCGGGGCCGTGCTCGCCGTCGCCGGGCGCCTGCCGCTCGGGCCCGCTCCGCTTGCGGCCGCCTGGGCGGGCATCGTGCTGGGCAGCCTGCCCCTCTACGCGCTGGGGCTCGGCGTGGCCCTGCGCCTCGGCCGCAACGTCGCCATCGGCGCCGGCGCGGCGGGGGTGCTCCTCGCGTTCTTCTCGGTGGGCGGACTTGCGCACGGCCTCATGACCGGCGAGCTCACCGGTGCCCTGGCGACGCCCCTGAGCTGGGTGCCGCTCGCCTGGCCCGCGCGCCTGGGGTCGCTTGGGGTGGAGGCCTTCATCGACGCCGCACGCGCGGCGGGCCCTCTCCTCACGACTGCGCTCGCTAGCCTCGTGCTCACCCTGGCAGCCGACGCCGTCCTTCTCGCCTGGTTCTGCCGCTTCGAGGACGGGAAGGCGGATGCGTAGGAGGCCGCTCGCCGCCATGCTCGTCCTCCTCTCCGCAGCGCTCGTCCTGGGCGGGAATTCCCTGCTCGACGCCGGCTGGGGGTCGGCGCTGCGCTCGATCGCCGAACGCGCGCTGCCCAACCCTGAGGTCGCCATGTGGGTGCTCGCGCCCGAAGCCGGCAGCCACGCGAGCTCCTACGCCGACGCCACCGGGACGGGGACAAACTACGTCTACCTGGTGGACGCGGCGGACGACAGGGGCAATGTCCGAGAGCTCCAGCTTATCTTCTTCGGACGGGAGTCGGATGGCGAGGGCTGGCTCGAGATCGAGGCGCGCGGCGGCTCGGGTGTGCGCTACCGCGCGTGCGACGCGGCCGAGGCGCCCGCGGCTGCGCGCAGGGCTCTGGACCGCTGAGTGCAGCGCTAGTACAATTCCGACGGAAGTTTCAGGAGGTCGAACATGGCGAGGATATTGGCAGTGGATGATGAACGGGCGATCCTCGACGCACTCGCGCGCGTCCTCGGCCGCGACGGCCATGAGGTCGTCAGGGCGGCGGACCCGACGGCGGTCCCGGGGATGGACCTCTCGCGTTTCGACCTCGTGCTCTGCGACGTCATGATGCCGGGGCTCGACGGCTTCGAGCTCGTGCGGCAGATTCGCCCGGACTTCGACGGGCCCATCGTCTTCCTGACCGCTCGCGTGGCCGAGGAGGATGCTGTGGCCGGCTACGGCCTGGGCGCCGACGACTACGTCCGCAAGCCCTTCGGGGCCGCGGAGCTGCGCGCCAAGGTCGCTGCCCATCTACGCCGTGAGCGCCGGCCGCGCTCGCACGCCCTCTCCTTCGGGGAGGTGCGGATCGACCTCGGGGCGCGCGGCCTCGCCGTGGGCGGCGAGGCCGTGCCGCTCACGCCCACCGAGTACGCCATCTGCGAGTACCTCGCTCGTCACCCCGGGCAGGTCATGAGCCGCGCGCAGATACGCGAGGCGGTGCTCGGCTGGGAGAGCGACGCCGACGACGCGGCCATATCCATGCAGGTCAGCCGCGCCCGGAGGAAACTCTCCGAGGCCGGCGCCGATCCGATCGCGACCGTCTGGGGGATGGGGTACAAGTGGCAGCTCTGAGGACCGGGGCGCGAGGTCGCGGGGGCATGCTGCTCTCCTTCGTCATCGCGCGCTACTTCGCCTACGCGTTCGCGGCGGTCGCCACGGCGTGGCTCGCCTCGTTCATGGCGCTCTCCGCGGCGATCAATGTGGGCTTCGTCTACGAGGCAAGCTGGGGGCCGGCCAATGCGCGCGAGGTCGCGGAGGGCCTGGCACGCGACGGCGTCTGCGGGCAGCAGGACGTGCCGACGGCGTACCGCTACCTCATCCTGAACAAGGACGGATACGTGCTGATGACAGACCTCGAGGGCACGCGGCTCGAGGACGCGACGGAAATGGCCCGTACGGCACTCGCCGCTGATCCGGGCACAGTGGAGATCGAGGGCGGGGGCTCGGGCCTCACCTACGCCGCGTTCCCGCTCAAGGACGGCGGGGCATGCGCGCTCGTCAGCGAGTACCTGCCGCAGTGGGTCTCGCGCGATCTCGCCGGCCTGCTTCCCAACCCGCAGAACCTCATGCTCGTCGGCGCCGCGGCGGGAAGCGCGCTCGCGCTCGCGCTCGTGGCGCGCCGCGCGAGCCGCGTGATCTCGCGCAAGATGGCGCCGCTCGCGGAGGCGGCGGGGCGCGTCGGCGCGGGGGAGCTCGACTTCGCGGTCGGCAGCACCAACGTGCGCGAGGTGAACGACGTCCTCGCCGCGATGGACGCCATGCGGGCCTCCCTCGCCGAGTCGCTCGAGGCCCGCTGGGTCGCGGAGCGGGGGCAGCGCGAGCAGGTGGCGTCGCTCGCCCACGATCTCAAGACGCCGCTCACCGTGCTGCGCGCCAACGCCGACTTCGTGGCGGAGGAGCTGGAAGACGAGAAAGACGCCGACCTCGCGGCCGCCGCGCGCGACATAGCCGGCAGTGTCGAAAGGCTCGACGGCTACGTGCGCCTGCTCATCGAGGCCTCGCGCGGGTCCGGCGGGGCGGAGAGGGCCCCCATGCGGCCGGCCGAGCTCTGCGAGCAGGTCCTCGCCGAGGCCGCCCAGATCGCCCGGGCGCGAGGCGTGACGCTCGACGCAGCCACGGGCCCCGCTGTCGCGGGCGCGCCCGAGGCCCCACTCGACCGAACCACCCTGGCGCGAGCCGCCGCGAACCTCGTGGCCAACGCCGCCGAGCACGCGCGCTCGCGCGTGGTGGTCTCCTGCGACGTCGCTGGTGGATACCTCGTCATCGAGGTCGCCGATGACGGACCGGGCTTTTCTCCCGCCGCCCTCGAACGCGGCTGCGAGCGCCTCTTCACAGACGACTCCTCTCGCTCCTCGCGCGACGGAGGCCGCCATTACGGGCTCGGCCTCCACGTCGCCTCCGAGGCCGCGAGCGCCCACGGGGGCTCCGTCTCGCTCGCCAACAGCCCCTCGGGCGGCGCGGTGGCCACCATCGCGGTCCCCCTGTGCGGGGCCTGACGAATCAGGCCCTCACACTGGCACACCTCGCAACCAAACGCTTCCCGGATAATTCATGAGGCCGTACTCGTATTCGAGCCTGCCTATCTCTGCGGCAAGCGCCTCCGTCATGTAGAAGGTTTTCGTGCGGCCCGTCGACTTCGCCAGGCGGTCGTACCTGTTCGCGAGGTCCTCGGGGGTTCTCAGGGCTGCGGTGGCGGTTGCCATGATGCACCTCCCGGTTAGATGTAATACGTGTATTACTTTCTATCACATCACCCGAACCCCGCACCGGCGTACGGTCGTATCTGCTTTTTTACCTTACATTTTGTCAACCGGCCCATGCTCGGCTTGTTCAGCCGGATTAAATCAACTGTTAAATCAATTCAGGCCTGTAGGGGGCGGTGGAAATCTTTCGAGGACTGGGGGCGCCGTCCCTGGGTCGGCTCCTCGATGGCCGCGGCTGAATTCCCCTGACATCGGCTGCGTGGGTTCCGGCACGGGGCTCTGGCGCTGCTCGAACTGGGCGCAAGACTCGGCTGTTGGTCGTACCGGACGGCATACGTTTTGAGACCGGCAAGCTGATGCCGGCTCGAGGACAGCGGCCCGGTGCACCGGGCCGATCGATAGCGGTCTCAGGTTCACAGCGCAGCTTCTCAGGGCTCGCATATATAGGAAGACTTGATTGGCAATCGATTTTAATGAAGTCGGCAGCGCATGTCAGAGTTTTCAACAAATTTAACATGCCACCCTTTATATCCGCACGCGCGTAATTCAACTCATAAGGACCGGCTATCCCTTACCTGTGACACAATCTCAAACGCACAGAACAGAATCATCAGTCCAATCATCGCATAAGAGGCAGCCGAACCTTCAAGCACTATTCCACAAAGAACAATCTCCGCGCCGCCAATAAGAACTGTTATCAGGCGCTCTGCCTTTTTACTCTCGCCGCTCGCATAAAAAGGCGGCAAAGCGCACAAGATCACATATAGCCCGGGAAGGGAATACAGGATCGATAGTCCAAGCCCCCCATCAACCGCAGTGTTTTGCGTAAGAATCAACTGAACCCAAACGGCAATTATCACTGAGCAGGTTGTCGATAAAAGAAGAGTAGAAATATAGCACGCAACAAAGTCCCGTCGCATTCGAACAGAGAAATCCGCGAACTCTCTTCGCCGCGTGGAAACAATAAGGTACATAGAAATTGCAATAGAACCAATCAGAGAAAACAGCGGAACAACCAGCAATTCAAGCTTATTACCCCATCGATCAACCACACCCCCACTCCAATGAGCGGGAATTGTATCAGGGAGGACTGACCAAGCCGCCCATAGAATCAGAAATGGAAGAATAGAGAGGATGAAAGATGATAACACTGCAGTAATTTTTTTTGAGGCTCTCATCGATTCCGCATCTCCTTGCGCGCCCACATTCCACTCCGCCTTAAATCAAGTATACGTTTTGAGACCGGCAAGCTGTTGCCGGCTCGAGGACAGCGGCCCGGTGCACCGGGCCGATCGATAGAGGACTCAGGTTCACAGCGCAGTTTCTTGGGGCTCGCATATATAGGAAGACTTGATCGGCAATCGATTTTAATGAAGTCGACAGCGCATGTCAGAGCTTTCAACAAACCGCAGGTAAATCCGTGTACCAAAAATTGGTACACGGATTTACCTGCGATGTTCATGCTTGGTCAAAAGCCCATCAAGCGATATATCCATTATTTTAATGCGCGCGCCTGAGCTTTTGACTGAAGTGGCAGTCCGACCGCCGGCAGGCGGCCACGCTATATCCAAAGGCC
Source organism: uncultured Collinsella sp. (assembly GCA_958351385.1). Lineage (GTDB taxonomy): Bacteria > Actinomycetota > Coriobacteriia > Coriobacteriales > Coriobacteriaceae > Collinsella. The sequence continues at coordinate 28,772 of CATWKM010000023.1, forward strand.
ACGCTTACTCCCCGTGCCCGGCTACGTCGACGACCCAGTGCTGCCCGTCGAGTTCCTGCCGCAGAGCTACATCAGGGACGTCTTATTGGGGGACGACCACATGGAACCCCGGGAGATCAAGCTGTACGGCTGATCCATCCGTCAACAACATGTCAAAGCCCCAAAACCCAACAGGATCGCGAACGAGGGGATGAATTGACCGCCCGGGTATTTGCGCCAGGGCGGTCAATTTTATCAACCATGGGTGCGATTCTGTGAGGCCATTTTTCTGGCATCCGCCGTTTGCTCCGGTCTCAACGCACCCATCGACCGTTCAGTAATCTTTGCGAACGCGACCACGTGCGCATTTGTCGAACAATCAAATGTCCGACAATGTCTGACGGAGCTGTCAGATATTCACGCACGAACAGGCGAGCTTCGCGAGCGATTGTAGGCAACTAGTAGCCCCAGCTGCGTCTTTGGCGCAGGTTCGACGTCTGACATCTTGAATGTCTAACGTTGAACGAAGCTGGTTGATAACAAGCAGGTGGAATAAACATGGAGCCCGACACCTCTCGCGCAATCGGCGCGCGGCAAGGGTCTGGCCCATCTCATATGTTGCCAACGCTAACGGTGAACCTGAGCGCCCGGGCACATTCTTTGTTGGCTGAAACCGGCATAGCAACTAGCGGAAGGCATCATCGAAGGAGTGTGCTGGAAAGCACCCGTCTCCTTAACTGTTAGAAATGCAAGTTAAAAATCTATGTGGCCAATGTGATACCGTTGAACCCGCATATCGATACCGCTCAGCCATTCGCCTCGCCCCCGTCGCACGTATCTT
>CATWKM010000024.1:0-29451 GCA_958351385.1 uncultured Collinsella sp.
GGCCGCGGCGGCCCGCGCTGCATGAGCATGCCCTTCTGGCGCGAGGACCTCTAAGTCTTTCCGTTTCCGGTGCGGTCTCCCTACAACCGCACCGGTGTCGCCCGTCAAACGGGCGACACTAATACTTACGTAATTCATTTCTTCGAAAGGAAACGAACCATGGGTGTTAACCTCTCCGGCCGTAGCTTCCTCAAGCTCCTCGACCTCACCACCGAGGAGATCGAGTACCTGCTCAAGCTCTCCAAGAACTTCAAGGATATGAAGCGCGCTGGCGTTCCGCACCGCTATCTCGAGGGCAAGAACATCGTTCTGCTCTTCCAGAAGACCTCCACTCGTACCCGCTGCGCCTTCGAGGTCGGCGGCATGGATCTGGGCATGGGCGTCACCTACCTCGATCCGGGTTCGTCGCAGATGGGCAAGAAGGAGTCCATCGAGGATACCGCCCGCGTTCTCGGCCGCATGTATGATGGCATCGAGTTCCGTGGCTTTGCTCAGGACGACGTCGAGGAGCTCGCTGCTAAGTCCGGCGTGCCCGTGTGGAACGGCCTGACCACTGAGTGGCATCCCACCCAGATGCTCGCCGACATCCTGACCGTCCAGGAGAACTTCAACTACGACATCAAGGGCAAGACCCTCGTCTTCATGGGCGACTGCAAGAACAACGTTGCTCGCTCCCTCATGGTCGTCTGCTCCAAGCTCGGCATGAACTTCGTGGCCTGCGGCCCCGAGGAGTGCATGCCCGCCGATGACGTCATCGAGGCCTGCAAACCCATCGCTGAGGCCAACGGCTGCACCATCAAGCTGACCACCGACGTCAAGGACGGCGTCGCCGGTGCTGACGTTCTCTACACCGACGTGTGGGTCTCCATGGGCGAGCCCGACGAGGTTTGGGCCGAGCGCATCGCTCAGCTCACCCCGTATCGTGTCACCTCCGAGGTCATGGCTATGGCCAACCCGGGTGCCATCTTCCTGCACTGCCTGCCCAGCTTCCACGACACCAACACCACCATTGGCGCCGAGAAGTGCGAGCAGTTCGGCATCACCGAGCAGGAGGTCACCGACGAGGTCTTCGAGAGCCCCGCTTCCAAGGTCTTCGACGAGGCCGAGAACCGCATGCACACCATTAAGGCTGTCATGTACGCCACGCTCAAGTAAGAGCATCTAGCATCTCGCTCGGGGTGTATTGCTGCACACCCCGAGCGGTTTTATCTGGTAAAAATCTCGCATCAAGCGGCAGGCACGGCACGGAAGAGCCGCTTCGGGCGAGATCAGTAAATGATTTATGAAGGGGGGATGAGAACTATGACTGAGACCGCTAAGAAAAAGCGCGGTATGCCTTCATCGTTCACCATTCTTCTTGCTCTGCTGGCAATTGTTGCAGTGATTACCGTTATCGTCTCCGGCACGTCCGGCGGCGCGGTTACTGCCGCCCGTCTGAGCGATTTCTGCACCGCCCCGATTCTGGGCTTCGCTGACGCTCTGCCCGTCTGTCTCTTCGTTATGATCCTCGGCGGCTTCCTCGGCATGATGACCGAGACCGGCGCCCTGGACAACGGCATTGCCGTTCTGGTGCAGAAGCTTAAGGGCAATGAGATCATGCTCATTCCCGTGCTGATGCTCATTTTCTCCCTCGGTGGTACCACCTATGGTATGTGCGAGGAGACCGTTCCCTTCTACGCCCTGCTCGCTGCTACCATGATGGCCGCTGGCTTCGACCCCATGGTCGGCGCCGCTACCGTCCTGCTCGGCGCTGGCTGCGGCTGCCTGGGCTCCACGGTTAACCCGTTCGCCGTCGGCGCTGCCGTCGACGCTCTGACCGGCGTTGACATTGCCGTGAATCAGTCCATCATCATCGGCCTCGGTGCCGTCCTGTGGATTGTTACCACCGCCATGTCCATCGTCTTCGTGATGAGCTACGCCAAGAAGGTCAAGGCCGACAAGGGTTCCACCATCCTGTCGATGCAGGAGCTCAAGGACGCCGAAGAGGCTCACGGCAAGGCTGCTTCCGAGGTCCACAAGGAGGTCAAGCTCACCGGTCGTCAGAAGGGTGTTCTGATCGCCTTCGCCTTCACCTTCGTCGTCATGATCGTCGGCTTCATTCCGCTGGCCGACCTTAACGAGGGCGTCGCCAACTTCTTCGACGCCGGCGCTGTCTACGACGCCGACGGTAACACCGTCGTCCAGGGCTGGTCTGCCCTGATCACCGGCCTGCCCATTGGTCAGTGGTACTTCGACGAGGCTTCCACCTGGTTCTTCCTCATGGCCGTCCTGATCGGTATCATCGGTGGCCTGTCCGAGAAGCAGATCGTCAACACCTTCATCACCGGCGCTGCCGACATGATGTCCGTTGTTCTCGTCATCGCTCTTGCCCGTGGTATCTCCGTCCTCATGGCTAACACCGGCCTCGACGTCTACGTCCTCGACGCTGCCGCCAATGCTCTGGCTGGCCTGTCCGGCGTGATCTTCGCTCCCATGAGCTTCCTGGTCTACTTCGGCCTGTCCTTCCTGATCCCCTCGACCTCTGGTATGGCTACCGTCTCCATGCCCATCATGGGACCGCTGGCTGTTAAGCTCGGCTTCTCGCCTGAGGTCATGGTCATGATCTTCTCCGCCGCCATCGGTGTCGTGAACCTGTTCACCCCGACCTCCGGCGCCATCATGGGCGGTCTCGCCCTGGCCAAGATCGAGTGGACGACCTGGCTCAAGTTTGCCCTTAAGCTCATCGTCGCTCTCTCCGTCGTCTGCGCCATCATCCTGACCGTCGCCTGCGTGCTGCTCTAAGTACCCAACGGGTACCCCACGGAAACCTTGACGATCCTGTAAAGGATCACCTGGTCATCGTCTGTCCGGTGGGGTAAACCCACCGGTAGACTCCTACCTTTAGCCCCCTTCCGTTCCGTGCGCGGGAGGGGGCGCTCTTGTGTTCCGGCGTTTTACCAAACGCCGGAACCACTCGACGCTGCAAGCCCGCCAGAGCGGCAATCTGACGTTCAATCGTCGGGCATGGCCAAAAGGCCTATGCCCTCCTCTTTCACGTCACCTTGCTCGCTCTGGTGGGCTTTCGCTGACTTATGCTCAACCTGCGGCGCTGCCATTGTTGGCGCAGGGGGCGGCTTGCTCGCTCTGGTGCCTGTTCGCTGTCCGTTCTCTGCCCGCGACGTTTCTGCTGTTGGTGCAAAGGGGTCAGGTTACTTTGCGCCAAAAGGGGAAGTTGCGGTGGAATAGTTCCCGTTTGGCCGTCTTGAGGGGTTAAACAGGAGCTATTTCACCGCAACTTATCGATGGCGTGTTTGGTTGGTGCCTGTTGATGGCCTGGGCATCGGGGAGGGCAGGCTCCGTTATAATCGCCTAAGACATTAAATGGAAACGGGACGGGAGCCATATATGCGCCAGGGTTTCGACAACGCGAAGTATATCGAGCTGCAGGCCGCTCATATTAAGGAGCGCATCTCGCAGTTTGGCGGCAAGCTGTATTTGGAGTTTGGCGGCAAGCTGTTTGACGACTATCACGCGAGCCGCGTGCTGCCGGGTTTTGAGCCGGACAGCAAGTTTCGCATGCTCAAGAGCATAGCCGACGACGTCGAGGTCATCATCGCCATTAACGCGAACCACATCGAGAAGAACAAGGCTCGTGGTGACCTTGGCATTACCTATGACGAGGATGTGCTGCGCCTGGTTGACCTGTTCCGCGGCAACGGCTTTGCTGTCGCGGCCGTGGTCATCACCCAGTACGCCGGCCAGCCCGCTGCCGATGTGTTCCGCAACCGCCTGAACGCGCTCGGCATTCCCGCCAAGCTCCACTATCCCATCGAGGGCTATCCGCACGACGTCGACCTGATCGTGTCCGACGACGGCTATGGCAAGAACGAGTTTGTCGAGACCACCCGTCCGCTCGTCGTCGTGACGGCGCCCGGCCCTGGCTCGGGCAAGCTCGCCACTTGCCTCTCGCAGCTGTATCACGAGCATAAGCACGGTACCGCCGCCGGCTATGCCAAATTCGAGACCTTCCCGGTCTGGAATCTTCCTCTGACGCATCCGGTCAATATTGCCTACGAGGCCGCCACGGCTGACCTCGACGACGCCAATATCATCGATTCGTTCCACCTTGAGGCCTACAACAAGACCACGGTCAACTACAACCGCGACGTCGAGGCCTTCCCGGTAGTTCGTGCCCTGATGGAAAAGATCCTGGGCAAGAGCCCCTACCAGAGCCCTACGGACATGGGCGTCAATATGGTCGGCTTTGCCATCACCGATGACGATGCCTGCCGCGACGCTTCCAAGATGGAGATCGTCCGCCGCTACTTTACCGCGGTCGAAAATGTGCGCCGTACCGGCGTGGGCGATGAGCAAGTCGACCGTCTCAAGATTATTATGAAGAAAGCCGGCATCGATAAGAACTACTCACCGGCGCGCTCGGCGGCCCTCACCAGGGAACAGCTGACGGGTGGTCCCGTGGGTGCCATGGTCATGCCCGATGGCTCCGTGGTGACCGGTAAGACCTCCACGCGCCTGGGCGCCGCAAGTTCGCTCATTATGAACGCCCTCAAGCATGTCTCGGGCGTCGACCTTGAGCTCGAGGTCATTAGCGATGAGGCGATCGAGCCCATCAGCAAGCTCAAGACGCATTTCCTGGGCAGCAAAAACCCGCGCCTCCACACCGACGAGACGCTTATGGCTCTGTCGATCACCTCGGCCACGAGTGAGACGGCCGCTCGCGTCCTTTCGGGCCTGGAGCAGCTGCGCGGTTGCGATGCCTTCTTTAGCGTGATTATCTCGCCGACGGACGAGACGGTACTGCGCAAACTGGGTATCAACGTATGCTGCGAGCCCAAGTTTGAGCGCCGCGGTTTCTTCCATCGCTAAGTTTGAAGCACCGCGGTAATTACATTGCATTTTGGCCGTATCGGGTTAGCGCCCGGTACGGCTTTTTGATCAATAAAGCGTCTATTTCGGCGAAAAATAGCTGTTTACCTGCCTAGAAACAATTTGAGCGGTATACAATAACCGTAACTGTTTCATCCTTAGCGGGATGCCGCATGATGGATATTACCTGCCATCGTGAGGTGTGTCGGTCGCGCACGGCGCGTTAGATGCTCGTGCTCGGTTTGAGGAGGCTGCTATGGCGGGCAAGGGTCGTGCGAGTGTTAACGATATGAAGCGTGTCGAGGTGCTGGTGTTGATGGAGATCGACCAGCAAACCGAAGACAATGGCGGGCCGTATGGTTTCTCGCGCAAAACGCTTGCCGAGCGCGTGGGGGTTTCGCCGTATCGTGCCCGCGCCGCAATCGATCGCTTGGATTCCGAAGGTATGATTGATGTCGTCTCGCGTTATAGCGACGACGGCGGTCAGCTTGCAAATGGCATTTGCCTCACCGAACGTGGTGAGTGGTATCTTGAGGGCGTCCGTACCGGCATGCTCGTTCAAGAAATGCTTGAGGACGAGGTTGCTGATCGATAGCAGCATGTAACCCTTGCCACAGCGACGCCGCCTGGGAAACCGGGCGGCGTTTTGTTTCAAGATTGAGAAATGCAATCGCACGCGAGAAAAATTGCGGACGGTCCGCGGCGCGAGTATTACAATGAAGACCCGTAAGATGTGGATAAACAACTTCTACGGGAAGCGCAGGTAACTCAATATGACCAAGCATGTGTTCGTAACCGGTGGCGTGGTTTCGTCCCTGGGCAAGGGTATCACCGCGGCCTCGCTGGGCCGTCTGCTCAAGTCGCGTGGCTACAAAGTAACGATGCAGAAGGCCGACCCGTATCTGAACGTCGACCCCGGTACCATGAGCCCGTTCCAGCATGGTGAGGTCTTTGTAACCGAGGATGGTTACGAGTCCGACCTGGACCTGGGTCATTACGAGCGCTTTATTGATGAGAACCTGACCCGCGATTCCAACTTTACGACCGGTGCCATCTACAAAAGCCTAATCGCCCGCGAGCGTCGCGGCGACTTTTTGGGCGGTACCGTGCAGGTGATTCCTCACGTCACCAATGCCATTAAGGATAAGTTCCGCCGCATCGAGGAGCAGACCGGCTCCGATGTAGTCATCACCGAGCTGGGCGGCACGATCGGCGACATCGAGTCCCAACCGTTTGTCGAGGCCATTCGTCAGTACCGCAAGGAGGCCGGCCTCGAGAACGTCTGCTACATCCACGTGTCGCTCGTTCCCTATATCGCCGCCGCCCACGAGGTCAAGACCAAGCCCACGCAGCATTCCGTCAAGGAGCTCCGCAGCTTTGGCATCCAGCCCGATATTATCGTGTTGCGCTCCGACCACCATATCGATGACGCTATCCGCGGGAAGATCGCAAGCTTCTGCGACGTCGACACCGATTGCGTCTTTACCAACGAGGACTGCGCGAGCATTTACGATGTTCCGCAGCTGCTTGCCGAGCAGGACTTTGACCTGCGCATTTGCGAGCGTCTGGGTCTGGACCCGCGTGAGCGCGACATGAGCGAGTGGAACGAGTTTCTGAGCAAACAGAACCATGCCAACCATCACGCCGACAAGGTGAAGATTGCCGTCGTTGGCAAGTACACGCAGTTGCCCGATGCGTATCTGTCGGTTATCGAGGCCCTGCACCATGCGGGCGTCTTCTACGATCGCCATGTGGACGTCCAGCTGGTCGACGGCGAGAGCCTCGACGAGCAGAATGTCTCCGAAGTTCTGGGCGACGCTTCGGGCATCCTGGTCCCCGGCGGCTTTGGCAAGCGCGCCCTGGAGGGCAAGATCCTCGCGGCCGAGTTTGCCCGCGAGCACAAGATTCCGTATCTGGGCATTTGCCTGGGTATGCAGGTGGCCGTGTGCGAGTTCGCCCGCAACGTCGTCGGCCTTGCCGGCGCCAGCTCCTCCGAGTTCGACCCGGACGGTCCGTTTAGCGTCATCGATCTGATGAGCTCGCAGGAGGATGTGACTGAGAAGGGCGGCACCATGCGTCTGGGCGCCTATCCGTGCAAGCTCGCCGCCGATACTCTCGCTCGCGAGGCATATGGCGAGGATCTCGTCTACGAGCGTCACCGTCACCGCTTTGAGTTTAACAACGCCTTCCGCGACCAGCTCGAGGACGCCGGTCTGGTAATCTCGGGCCTTTCGCCCGACGAGCGTCTGGTCGAGATGGTCGAGCTGCCGCGCGACGTGCATCCGTGGTATGTGGCAACCCAGGCTCACCCCGAGTTCAAGAGCCGTCCGACCAACCCGCAGCCGCTGTTCCGAGAGTTCGTGCGTGCTTCGATCGGTCAGCACGAGGGTGTCGATCGCCTACAGGTGACGCCCATGAACCTCGCTACGGACTAAGGGTGCCGGCGAACAAAGAACATACCGAAGCTACTCCCTCGTCGCTCGCCGTGGCGGCGGGGGAGTATCTCGATTACCTCGCGGTCGAGCGGGGTTTGGCGCGCAACACGATTGCGGCCTACCGTCGTGACCTGACGACGTACTGCGCCTATCTGGAGCGGGCGGGCATCATGTCTTTTGATGAGGCGACTCGTCAGGTCGTGGAGGGCTTTGTCGCCGACCGTCGCGATGGGGGCTATTCCGATGCCTCGGTGGAGCGTGCGCTTGCGGCCGTGAAGGGCCTGCATGCCTTTTTGGTGCGCGATGGGATTGTGGCCCAAAATCCAACGGCGGCGTTGCGCCTGCCTAAAAAGGCTGAGCGTTTGCCGGAGTATCTATCGGTGGAGGATGTCTCGGCGCTGCTCGATCAAGACTTCCCCGAGGGCGAGATGGGCTTGCGCGACCATGCCATCTTGGAAGTGCTCTACGGATGCGGCTTGCGTGTGAGCGAGTTGGTGGGGCTCGATGTGGGCGATATCCATATCGACGATGGCTTTGTGCTCGTTCGCGGTAAGGGCTCAAAGGAACGCCTGTCCCCGCTGGTGGGAAGCGCGGCGCGAGCTCTGACGCTCTATTTAACTGAGGGGCGTTCTCGCTTGGCGGCCCATGCCCACGGAACCGAGACCTCGGCGGTCTTTTTAAATAAGAACGGCCGCCGTCTGTCGCGCCAGGGCATCCATGCCATCTGTGAGCGCTACGGGCGCCAGGTGGGGCTGGTGGGACTCCATCCCCATACGCTGCGTCACTCCTTTGCCACCCATATGCTTGCGGGCGGTGCAGACCTCCGTGTGCTACAGGAGATCTTGGGACATGCCGATATATCGACCACGCAGGTCTACACGCATGTCGATCGTACGCAACTGACCGAGGTCTATCTGACGGCGCACCCGCTGGCACATCGTTAACACATCGCTGGCCTGCATATCTATAGGTATTTGGGGACGGGCCCCAGATTGCCGCGGCGTGCTTTTGCGCGCGCATGGGCAATCTGGGGCCCGTCCCATTTTTTGCCACTTGTCGTCGCGGTGGTGGGCCGCATGTGCCTTGGGTGGGGGAGTTTGGGGGCGATGTGAACGGCATGTAAAGGGACGCAAAAATCGCCTCAAGGTCAACTTGAAGGTTGAGGTTGAAAGGCGGGGTGCCACAGGTGGCATCCCGCCGTTGCTGTAAACACAACATATTGTGTTTTCGAACATATGATTGGGGGTGTTTTGCAATATATGGTGGGTGGAGTGGTGGGGCGGGGTGGGGGAAGGGGTGGGGAAAGGTGTTGAAAAATGGGGTGGTTCCCCATATTATTAATGACGTCGACAGGCGGGGTGGTTCCCCGCGTACGTGCCATCTGAGTAACCGAGGGGAGGGCGCACATGGGAATGACTGGTGCATACGAGCGCAATCTCGATGCAAAAGGTCGTCTGTCCCTGCCTGCACCCCTTCGCGAGGAGCTTGGAGAGCACGTTCGCGTGTTCAAAGCCCTGGATGTCGATGCTCTGTACGTGTTCTCTGCCGAGGCCTTCGATAAGTGGGTCGAAGGACTCTTCGCGGGTCGTGAGGGCCACGAGGGTTTTAACCCGCGTGACATTAATGACCAGAAGCTCATGAGGGCGATCAACAAGCGCACCACGTCGATGGACGTGGACAGCGCCGGTCGTATCGGTCTTTCCGAGTCTCTCCGCAAGCAGGCGAACCTCGACCGCGAGGTCACGGTTGTGGGCAACTACGACCACCTTGAGGTTTGGGACCGCGCTACGGCCGATGAGGACGATGACGATGAGGCCCTGCTGGACCTCTTCTTCTCGTAAGGGCAAGGCACGGGTAACGGATGGAGCGTGGGATCTTGACACAAGAATATCGGCATGAACCTGTCATGCTCGGCGAAGTACTTGAATCGCTGCGGCTAAAGAGCGGCTCCGTTGTCTGCGATTGCACCCTTGGCGGTGCCGGCCATTCGGTAAAGATGGCCGCGCAGGTGGGGGAGACGGGCCTTTTGCTCGGCGTCGATCAGGACGACATGGCCCTCGAGGCCGCTGGCGCCCGTCTGGACCGCGAGGTTCCCGGCGTTCCGCACCAGCTGCTGAAGGGCAACTTCGGCGACTTGGACGAGCTGCTTTGCTCGGCCGAGGTGCCCGGGGTCGATGGCTTCCTGTTCGATTTGGGCGTTTCGTCACCGCAACTCGATATCCCTGGCAGGGGCTTTTCGTATAACGAGGACGCCCCATTGGACATGCGGATGGATCCGGGTAATAACACCTTAAACGCAGCTGAGGTCATCAACACCTATAACGAACACGACCTCGCCCGGATTCTACGCGTCTACGGCGAAGAGAAGTTCGCCTCGCAGATCGCGCGCGAGATCGTGCGCCGCCGCGAGCAAGAACCGATCGAAACCACCGGCCAATTTGTCGAGATCATCAAGGCGGGTATCCCGGCTGCCGCTCGTCGGCATGGCGGACACCCGGCCAAGAAAAGTTTCCAGGCCATTCGCATCGAGGTCAATCACGAGCTCGATGTGCTCGAACGAGGGCTTGATGCCGCCACCAGGTGGCTCAATCCGGGCGGACGTATCTGCGTCATCTCGTATCACTCGCTTGAGGACCGTATCGTAAAGAATCACTTTAAGGAGATGAGCCAGGGGTGCACGTGTCCGCCGGAGATTCCGGTGTGCGTGTGCGGCAACGTGCCGATACTCAAGGTCATCACCCGCAAACCCTTGGTTGCCCAGCCTGATGAGGTTGAGCGCAACCCTCGGGCGAGATCAGCCAAAATCCGCGTGGCGCAGCGTCTGTAGGCGCGACCGCGCGATATTGGACCTCCCGCTCGCACCATAAACGAAGCTTAAACACACTACCAACGTACTCGGGATGGGAGGCGGCATATCATGGGCTACAACACTTCAAGCGCAGCACTCGCCTATGATATGAACGCCATGCCCGCCTATCGTGAGACGCCGCAGGTCCCCGTTGCTCCCCGTGAGCAGCGCACGCCGCGCTTTGATGTCTACACGGGCGCGGGCCGTCAGGCAAACCAGGCGGTAAGCCCGGTTTTCATGAGCGTTCTTAAAACGTTTTGCATCATTGCGGCTATCTTCATGACGATCGGCGTCGCCCGCGTGGCGCTCGCCGGCGTTACGGCCCAGGTGCTCAACAGCAACGCCGAGCTTACCAACACGCTCGAAAAAGCGACCGATGAGAGCTCCGACCTGGAGGTCATGCATTCGGTCTATGGCGCCGACACGCGCATTCGCGACCTTGCGGGCGCTTATGGCATGGTGGAGCCCAGCGAGAGCGTTACACTTGACTTTTCGCAGGATGCAGCCGCGGGCGCCAACGCGACCGCGACCGCTCAGTAGCAAGACGGTAGCAGAGTATGACAAATGACTATCGCCGCGGTTCCGATGGGGGCCGCGGTTCTGGACGTCCCTCGTCGCGGGGACGTTCTGGTTATCAAGGAACGGGTCGGCAATCTTACAACGCCGGGCAGTCCCGTGGCAACGACCCGGCGTCGCGACTTCGCGGCTCGGGCGGCCCTCAAGTGCATAACACCAGGTCGCGCAAGAGTTCGTCGACCGAATGGCTCACGGGCACGCCTCTGCCTCGCCGCAAAGCCGTCATGGGCTTCATTGGGCTTGGCTTGGGCTTGGGCGTCTTTCGCCTTGGCGACTATCAAATTGTCGAAGCCGATAAACTGCGCGAGCGTGCCGATGCGCGCCGCCTGCTTGCGCAGACCCTCTATGCCAAACGTGGCACCATCTACGACCGCAACGGTAACGTGCTGGCGTCGTCGGTCGAATGTCGCAACATCGCCGTGAACCCCCAGCTTGTCGAGGATGTTGACAAGACGGTGTCGGCGCTGGTCAAGGCAACTGGAATCGATAAAAAGACCTGCCGCAAGCTCGTTGAGTCCGATGGAACCTGGGTGTATATCAAGCGCCAGGTGGACGAAGACGACGCTGCGGCGCTGGAGAAGAAGAACCTGCCCGGCGTGCTTTTTGAGCAGGCCATGAAGCGCGTATATCCATACGGCAATCTGGCATCGCAGGTGCTGGGTGTAGTGAATGTAGACAACGACGGCTTGACGGGTCTCGAAAAACAATACAACAAGCTTCTGACCGGCACGAACGGTTCTCTCGTACGCGAGCGCGCGAGGGACGGCAGCTATATCGCGGGCGGTGCCTATAAAAAGGTGGCTGCGGTCGACGGCGTTGATATCGTGACGACGCTCGACGTCAATATCCAGCGTGCGACCGAGGATGCCCTGGCAGAGGCTGTCGAGAAGACAAAGGCCAAGAACGGCTCGGCGCTGGTCACCGATCCTACGACAGGCGAGATCTTGGCAGCCTGCTCGTATCCGACCTACGACCAGACCGATCTGGAAAACGCCAAGACCGAGGATATGAACCTGCGCCTGGTCACCGACGCCTACGAGCCCGGCTCGGTCTTTAAGACGCTCGTGGCGGGCGCCGGCTTCGACTTGGGTGTCGTGCGGTCGAGTACGTCGTTTGAGGTGCCGGCGAGCATCAAGGTGGGCGACGATACCGTCACCGATGCCGACAAGCGCGACTATGCCATGACCATGGATGTGCGCGAGATGATGCGCCGTTCGTCCAACGTAGGCTTTGTCCTGGTGGGGCGCAAGATCGGTGCCGACGACTTTGCCGCCTATGTGGACAAGTGGGGCATCGGTCACAGCTCTGGTGTCGATTTTCCGGGCGAGAGCCTGGGCATCGTCAAGGAGCGTGACCAGTATGACGGCGCCACGCTGGGCTCGATGAGCTTTGGACAGGCGCTGTCTGTCTCGCCGATTGAGATCGCACGTGCCGTGGGCGGCATCGCCAACGGCGGCGTGATGATGACCCCGCACTTCTATAAGTCCAGCAAAGGTGACGAGAAGGACTGGGGCGAAGGCGAGCGCGCGATTTCGGAGGATGCCGCATCCCAGGTGACATCGTGCATGCAGACGGTCGTGTCGGAGGGAACGGGCGTTGGCGGCGCGGTTGACGGCTATGACGTGGCGGGTAAGACCGGTACGGCCGAACGTGCCGACGAGAACGGCGGCTACCTCAAGGAGAACTACATGTCGTCCTTTATGGGCTTTGCACCGGCACAATCGCCCAAGGTGCTGTGCTATATCACGCTCGACGGAACGCCGAGCGGCTCAGATGCCGCTGCGGTTCCGTTCCAGTTCATTATGGCCAACGCGCTCGACGTGCTGGGTATCCCGCACACGAAGTAGGGGGTTACAATCTTTGGGGCGTGGTTTGTTGTCCCATATGAGGGGTGTTCACATGCCCTGCACCACGCATACGCGGCGCTGGGATACAATACGCCGATAGCATTATTAGGTTTACAGGGGAGCTGCAATGATAGAGATCGCCGTCAACAACCTCGCGGCCGCAACAGGGGCCCGAACCGTGACGGGAGAAGCCGATCGGGTATGCCGCGGGTGCGTTATCGACTCGCGCCAGGTCGAGGAAGGGACGATTTTCGTCGCCTTTCCCGGTGAAAACGTCGACGGCAATGATTTTGCTTCCCGTGCCGTCCAGTCGGGTGCCGGCGCCGTCGTGATGACGCGTGAGCCCGAGGCCGAGCTGGTCTCGCTGGCGCAGGACAAGGGCTGTGCCATCTTGCTGACCGATGATCCCGAGGAGTTTCTGCTGCGTTTGGCGCATGCGTATCGCCTGGAGCTTGGCTGCCTGGTCGTTGGCATTACCGGTTCCATCGGCAAGACGACGACCAAGGACGTGCTCGCCGCTGTGCTCGCCAAGCGCTATCGTGTCTGGGCCACCAAGGGCAATTTCAATAACCTGATCGGCATGCCGCTCACGGTGCTTTCCGCTCCGGCCGATACCGAGGTCCTGGTGCTCGAGATGGGCATGAACCATTTCCACGAGATCGAGCGCCTGTCTCAGTCTGCCAATCCCAACCTTGCCATCGTGAGCAAGATCGGCACCTCTCATATCGGCATTTTGGGCAGCCGCGAGAACATCGCCCGCGCTAAGGCCGAGATCGTTCAGGGCATGTGCGCCGCTGGCGACTATTTGCCGCTGCTGGTTTTGGGCGGTGAGGACGACTTTACGCCGTTCATTCGCGACACGTTCGCCCAACCTGCTGGTATCGACGTGATGCTGGCCGGCGTCTCGGACGATGATGAGGTCCGTGCCCGCGACGTTCGCGTTGATGACGAAGGCCGTCCGGTCTTTACGCTCGATTTTGGCCAGGGTGAGACGATCGATACCATGCTTGCCATCCCCGGCGTGCAGTCCGTTCCTAATGCCGTTAAGGCCGCCGCGGTTGCCTATCGCCTGGGCGTGACGCCCGAGCAGATCGATGCTGCCTTTAGGGGTCTCACGATCACCGGACACCGCCAGGAGATCAAGCGCGCCAAGAGCGGTGCACGCGTCATCGATGACTCCTATAACGCCAGTGCCGAATCCATGGCTGCTGGCCTCGATCTGCTGTGCTCGCTTTCGTGCACGGGGTCTCGCATGGCGATCCTGGGCGAGATGGGCGAGATGGGCGATGAGGCTCCTCGCATGCATGAGCTCGTGGGCGCCTATGCCGCCGCCAAGAAGCTCGACATGCTGGCGTGCGTGGGTGGTGAGCTGGCCCAGCTTATGGCCGATGCCGCACGCATGATGGGCATGGACGAGGACCGCATCCAGGTGTTCTCCGATTATCAGCAGGTGCTCGACCGCATGGGCGGCGCGCTTGAAAAACATGATGTTGTACTGGTCAAGGGTTCCCGCTTTGTTGAGCTCGACCGCTTTGTGGAAGGTGTGTGCTAGCCCATGTTCGGCAATCCCTCGTATCCAACGTATCAGGCTTTTTTGGGGCTTGGCATCGCCGCAGCCATTGCGCTGCTGCTCATGCCGTGGTGGATCAAGCTGCTCAAGGTCGAGGGTATCGGCCAGCAGGTTCGTGCCGACGGCCCCAAGCGTCATTTGGTTAAGCAGGGAACGCCCACCATGGGTGGCGTTGTCATCCTCGTCGCGATCTCGCTGACCTGCCTGCTGATGGGCAAGCTCACCACCGAGCTCGTACTCGTACTGCTCGCCACGCTGGCGACCGGCGTGCTGGGCCTGATCGACGACCTGACCTCCGTTACGCATGGGCGCTCGCTCGGTCTGACGCCTCATGCCAAGATGATCGGCCTAACCATTATCTGTGTCACCTTTACGGTACTTGCCGTCAACTGGTGCGGCGTCGCCCCCGAGATTCGTTTTCCCGGTGGGTTGACGATCGACCTTGGCGTGCTTTCGACCACCATCTGCGGCTATTCGTTCCCGTGGCTCTATATTGTCTTTTGCTGGCTGATGATTGCCGGTCTTTCTAATGCCGTGAACCTGACCGATGGCCTTGACGGTCTTGCTGGCGGCACCTCCATGATCGCCATGCTCGCCATGGCTGCCATGGCGTTTTTGCACGGAGACGTGAACCTGTCCATCTTCTGTACCGCGTGTGCCGGTGCCTGCTTGGGCTTTCTGTGGTTCAACTGCTATCCGGCGAGCATCTTTATGGGCGATACCGGCTCGCTTGCTCTGGGCGCCGCGTTTGCCTGCACGTCCATCATGACCAACACCGAGGTCGTCTCCCTCATCATCGGCGGCCTGTTTATCGTTGAGACCCTGTCGGTCATGATTCAGGTTGTCTACTTCCATTTTACGCACAAGCGCGTCTTCCTTATGGCGCCCATCCATCATCATTTCGAAAAGAAGGGCTGGGCCGAGACCAAGGTCGTCATCCGTTTTTGGATTATCGCTGCGGCCTTTGGTGCCGTTGGCCTTGCTCTGTTCTTCCAGTTGGGATAGTGGTCTTTCATGCCTCTTGCTGATGTCTTTAGCCTGCTCGTTTTGGGTCAGGGCAAATCCGGTCTCGATGTCGCCCGCTGGGCGCTGGCACATCCCGAGCGCGTAAGCGCCGTTACCGTGTATGGCGGCGGCACCTCTGAGCCCAATGACGCCACGCGTGCGCTCGAGGCTGCTGGTGCGTCGTTTGTCTATGGGACCGAACAGGTCGAGGGCGCCTATGACGTATGCGTGACGTGCCCGGGCATCTCGGAGTTCTCGGGCTTCTTTAAGGCCGGGCGCGAACATGCCGCTCAGATTATGGGTGAGCCAGAGTTTGCCTATCGCCTGTCGCCCGATAACTGGATTGCCATCACGGGCACCAACGGTAAGACGACCACCACGTCGCTGACTGATTATCTGCTCAAGGCTGCCGGCGAGGCCAGCGTAGCTGTCGGCAACATCGGCGAGCCGCCGGTCAACGAGATTGACGGCCGAGCCCACAACGAGTGGTTTGTGGCTGAGCTCTCGAGCTATCAGATTGCTACGACCACCGAGCTCCACCCTCGCGTGGCAGTGCTGCTCAACATCACTCCCGACCACTTGGGCTGGCATAAGAGCCATAAGAACTATGCGCTTGCCAAGATCAAGCTGTTTGACAATATGGTCGATGACGATCTGGTGGTTGTCGACGTCGAAGACGCCGGCATTCACGAGTTCGATGAGTACATCTATACGCCGGGTCGCCGCATCTGCAAGGTCGCTTTTGACGAGCCCGAGGGTGCAGACGCCGCCTTTGTGCGCGACGGCAAAATGGTCGTGCGCCTGAAGGGCGTCGAGACCCAGCTTGTCGCCACGTCCGAGCTCAAGATCTCGGGCCATCACAATGTCATCAATGCCTTATGTGCCGCCACGGCTGCTCTGGCCGTCGGTGCCGATGTCGATGGTGTCCGCCGCGGTCTGGCCTCGTTCCAGCCGCTCGAGCATCGCGTGGAGCCGTGCGGCGAGATTGACGGTGTGCGCTACGTCAACGATTCCAAGGCGACCAACACCGACGCGGTCGAGAAGGCACTGACGGCATTTCCCGATGACGACGTGATCTTGCTGCTCGGCGGCCACGATAAGGGCACGCCGCTCACGGACTTCGCGCGCGTTGTTATGGATAACGTGCGCTCGGTCGTCTGCTTTGGCGATGCGCGCGAGCGCTTCACCGCCGCTATGGACGAGGCCGATGTCGATGGCGATGTGGATATCGCCCAGGCGGATGACCTACGCGATGCCGTGGACGTTGCCCGTTCGCTGTCGAGCCGTGGCGACGTGATCTTACTTTCTCCTGCCTGCTCTTCGTTCGATGAGTTCTCGGGCTATGAGGAGCGCGGCCGCGTGTTTAAGGACTATGTGGCCCAGCTTGCCGCTGCAGCGAAATCGCAAATGGAATAGGGGTTGCCGGTGAGAGAGGAGAGCCCCCGACAAGGTATGAGGAGGCCCGACTCGGACCGTGCTTCCTCGCGGCGTAGCACACCGCGTTCCGGTCGCGGCGGGCGGTCGTTTAGCGAACGCTATATTGCCGGCGTTCCCGCCCGCATCATGCGCCCCCGTCTGATATTCATGGCCTGTCTGTTTATCTTGGTGTGTTTTGGCCTGCTGATGGTGTACTCGGCGTCTTCGGTCGAGGCGCTGCACGAGAATGGCTCAGCGACGTTTTTTCTGGGTCGACAGGCTGCGTTTGCCGTGGTCGGTGTTCTGGCGCTGATTGCCATCGTGCGCGTTTTGCCGGACAGCTGGTTTGGGGAGGATGTGCTCAGGATCTTCCTCATAGGCATGATAGGGCTACTGTTTCTGGTGTTCTTGGTGGGCAGCGGCAGCCGTGGCGCCACGCGCTGGCTCAACATCGCCGGTATTCAGTTCCAGCCTTCCGAGTTTTTAAAGCCATTTGCCATTGCGTATTCGGCCATCATGCTTGATCGCTTCTTTTCGCCCGGTGGCAACATCAACGAATTCCTTCGCAAGATGGGCATCTACCTGGGTATTTCGCTCTTTCTGATCTTTATCCAGCCCGATTTCGGTACTGTCCTGATCATCCTGTTGACCCTCATGTGCATGGCGTTGTTTGCGGGTCTCGACCCGAGATTTATCATCGGCGTGCTAATCTTCGGCATTCTCGTGATCGTGATTGCACTTGTCGCAGAGCCGTACCGTATGGTGCGTATTCAGGTTGCCTTGAACCCTTGGGCTGACGAGTATGGTGACGGCTATCAGGCCACGCTTGCCATCATGGCCTTTGCCTCGGGCGGTCTGTTCGGCCGTGGCATCGGCAACTCAACCATGAAGTACTCGTATCTGCCCGAGGCGCACAATGACTACATCCTGGCCATCATTGGCGAGGAAGTCGGCTTTGTCGGAACCGTGCTGTTCTTCTTGGTGTTTGCGATGCTGATCTACTCGGCGTTTCGCATTGCCGAGCAGGCGACCGATCGTCGGGGCGCGCTTATGGCGTCTGGCTCCGCGGTCATTCTCGCGGTGCAGTTTTTGATTAACGCGCTGGGCATCCTCAACGTGTTTCCCATGACGGGCAAACCGTTGCCGTTTATTAGCTACGGCGGTTCATCGATTATTGTGTCGCTTATGCTTGCCGGTCTGATCCTGCGCGTTTCGTACGAGAGCGCCCGTCGCGATGAGTACGACCGTCGCCGCGAGAGCTTTGCCGTTATGGATGAGAGTACCGCCGGCGTAGCCCATGTGCGCGGTGAACGACCTTCGCGTAGCGGCTTTACCGTTCTGGATGGTTCTACATCCGAGCCGGCAGCTCGTCCACGTCCGCGGACGGCTCCGCAAGGTCGTCCTCAGCGCCCCAGCCCTCGCAGCGCGGGCGGCGGATATAATCGAATCGATTTGAACTCGGACCCGTCGGCGCGTCTACGCACCGACGACCAGGGACCGCGTGTACGAAGGGACTACCATGACCGATAAGATGACCGTTGCTATTGCAGCCGGCGGCACGGCGGGACACATCAACCCCGCGCTCGCCTTGGCCGAAGAGCTGCGTGATCGTGGCCACCACGTTGTGTTCGTGGGCCAGTCACGCAAGCTCGAGGGTCGTCTGGTCCCCGAGGCTGGGTTTGATTTTGTGCCCATTACGGTCACGGGCTTCGACCGCTCCCGTCCTTGGACGGCGCTGACCTCCCTGTGGCGTGTCAACAAGGCCAAGCGTGCGCTCACCAGTCATTTCTCAAAGGTCGGCAAGCCCGATGCCGCCATCGGTTTTGGTGCCTATGTCGAGGTTCCGCTGCTGGGGTGGTGCAAGGGCGCAGGCGTTCCGTATCTGCTGCATGAGCAGAACTCTGTTCCGGGCCTGGCCAACAAGATGATGAACTCCCACGCCGCCCGCGTGTGCATCTCGGTGCCGGCAGCGCGTTCGGTCTTTGAGCGCGAAGGTGACCCTGACCACGTGCTCATGACCGGCAACCCCGTACGTCGCTCGGTGATCGAGGGCGATCGCGCTCGCGGCCGCAAGGCACTTGGCGTTCCCAAGGACGCTACGCTGCTGCTCGTCTTTGGCGGTTCACTTGGCGCCCAGCACCTCAACGAGCGCGCGGTTTCGCTCAAAAACGAGCTGCTTTCGCGCAAGAACCTCTATGTGTTGCATTCGACGGGTGCCGACGGCTTTGAGGAGACCGAGCGCGCTTTGGCGCTGACGCCCGAGGAGGCGAAGCGTTACCGCGTCCAGCCTTACATCGACAACATGGGCGATATGCTGGCTGCTGCCGATTTGGTGCTCTCGCGTTCGGGTGCATCGAGCGTGGCCGAGATCGCTGCGCTCGCCGTGCCCTCGATACTCGTGCCGTATCCGCATGCGACGGCCGACCACCAAACCACCAATGCCCGTTATCTGGTCGACGCCGGGGCCGGCGTGCTCTGTGCCGATGCCGATATCGACGGTTCTGCCTTTGCCGATGAGCTGCTGCACCTGGTCGATGACGCGGCAGAGCGCGACGTCATGCGTCAGGCGGCGCGTGGTCTGGCTCAGGATAGGGCCGCCGCTCTTCTGGCCGATGCGGTAGAGGGTTTGCGTTAGTTAGACGGGATATCGTCGGTCGCCCTCGCGCTGATGCGGTAGGTGCGGTACAGTTAACGGGTTACAGGCAGTGTTTACGCAAGGAGTACACGAGCACATGGCTGATTCCCAGACTGCAACCTCCGCGCCCGAGTTTAAGAGCGCCCACTTTATCGGTATCGGCGGCGCCGGCATGAGCGGCATCGCCCTCGTTCTGCACGAGCGCGGTTATGCCGTTACCGGCTCCGACCTTAAGACATCACGTTATATCCGCCAGCTTACACGCGCTGGTGTGAAGGTGCATGTGGGCCATGAGGCAGCCACGATCGACGAGGTCAAGCCCGACGTGGTTGTTGTCTCCACCGCTATTCCGGAGTCCAACCCTGAGCTCGTGCGCGCTCGCGAGCTGGGCATTCCCGTGTGGCCCCGTGCCAAGATGCTCTCTGCTTTGGGCCACGGCTACACTACCGTCGCTGTTGCCGGCACGCATGGCAAGACCACCACGTCTTCGATGTGCGCCACCATGCTCGACCGCATGGGTCTGGATCCGAGCTTCTTGATCGGCGGCATCGTCGAGGGCTATGACACGAACGGCAAGAACGGCTCGGGCGACTACTTTGTCGCCGAGGCCGACGAGTCCGACAGCTCCTTCCTGTTCCTGAACCCCAACGTAGTCATTGTGACCAACGTCGAGGCCGACCACCTCGATCACTACTCGGGTATCGAGGAGATCGAGGCAACTTTCGCCAAATTCATGAGCCTGGTGGGCGAGGACGGCACCGTCATCGTCTGTGGTGAGGACCCGCATCTGGTCGAGCTCGCCAAGTCGACGGGCCGTCACGTGCTTTCCTACGGCTTTGCCGAGAGCAACGACATCGTCTGCGTGCACCCGGATGTCAAGGGCATCCAGAGTGACTTTATCGTTCGCTTTGAGGACGGCACTGAGCACGCTGTGGAGATCAAGAGCAACCCCGGTCGCCACAACATGCTCAACGCCACGGCGGTGCTCACCGTCGCCCATGTCCTGGGCCTTGACATCGACGCCGCCGCCAAGGCGCTCTCGAGCTTTGAGGGCGTCCGCCGTCGCTTTACCCACGTGGGCGATATCGATGGCATCACCGTGGTCGATGATTACGGCCATCACCCCACCGAGATCAAGGCGACGCTTGCTGCCGCTTCCTCGCTGGGCTACAAGCACGTCGATGTCGTGTTCCAGCCGCACCGCTATTCGCGCCTGCAGGCCCTGTGCGACGACTTTGCCGATGCATTTGCCAATGCCGATAAACTGCTGCTGATTGATGTGTTCTCGGCTGGCGAGATGCCCATTCCGGGTGTCACCTCTAAGATGCTTGCCGATACCGTGCGCGCCAAGCATCCTGGCAAGGAGGTCGTGTACTGCTCCAGCCGTCTTGAGCTCAATCAGGAGCTCGAGCAGATGGTGGGCGAGGGCGACCTGCTGCTCACCATGGGTGCCGGCGACGTTACGACCGTCGGTCCCGAGTTCATTGAGTATCTGACTGCCAAGAAAGACGCTTAAGTCTAATGGGTCTGTTTAACGCCGTCATGGCGCTCTCGGGCATGATCGACACGGATGTGATCGAGGACGAGCGCCTTGCGCGTCATACGAGCTATCGTATCGGCGGCAAGGCCGACCTCTTTGTGACGTGCCATAGCTATCATGCCCTCCGCCGCGCCGTGGCGGTGCTCGATCGCGAGCAGGTGCCGTGGGTCATCATCGGCAAGGGCTCCAATCTGCTGGTTGCCGATGGCGGTTATCGCGGTGCCGTCATTTCGCTCGGACGTGAGTTTCAGCGCACGGTTGTTGCCGATGACGGTTGTACGCTGACGGTCGGTGCGGGCGTGATGTTTGCGCGCCTGGTCAACGATGCCCTGTCGCGTAGCCTCTCGGGCCTTGAGTTTGCCGTTGGCATTCCTGGTTCGGTCGGCGGTGCGATATCTATGAATGCCGGCACACGGACCGAGTGGATTGGCTCGCTGGTTGAGGATGTCGTAACGTTTGACCCGGCATCCGGTATCAAGCATTATGCGGGGTCCGAGATCACTTGGGGCTACCGCGAATGTAGCCTTCCCCGCAATGAGATCATCCTCGAGTGCGTGTTCAAGCTTAAACCGGCGCCCAAGGCCGACATTCGCGAGCGCATGGAGCGGTACCTTACAAGGCGCAAGCGTACGCAGCCCATGGGTCGCGCATCCTGCGGGTCTGTCTTTCGCAACCCGCCCGATGCGAGTGTGGGCAAGCTTATCGAGGATTGTGGATTAAAGGGTTTTTCAATTGGCGGCGCGGAAGTTTCGCCCGTTCACGCTAATTTTATCGTTAATAACGGAACTGCCTCGGCCGATGACGTTGCCGCGGTTATCAGACTTGTGCACGGAAAGGTGAGGGAGGCGTATGGCATCGAGCTCAGACCGGAAGTTAAATTCCTCGGCTTCTAGAGCATCGAAACCCACCTTCCGCCGCGCCGGAGGGCGTTCCGGCGCGCCTGCCAAACCTCAACGCAATACCGTCGCGCACTCTAAGTCTGTCGGGCATGCTCGACAGACCAGTCGTCCGGTCGTCGGCTCGCAGCTCGGTAATCGTCCAGCCGCAAAAAAGTCCTCGCGTCCCTCGGTGACGTCAAAGCCTGTTATGGGCGCCAAGCCTGCCCGTCCCATGGCAGCTCCCAAGCCCTCGACGGGAACTAAAGCGGCGCGTCCAGGTCGCACGCTGGGCGCATCGAAACCGCGCTCGCTGACATCGGTGCCGGCTACCGCCAAGAAGCCTTCGAGTAAAAAAGGTTTCAACCCGTTATCTTCACTTGGAGCGATGGCAAATAAAACATCAGACGCCGCTTCTGTCGTTACAGGCAAAGGCAAAATCGTGGGCGGCGTTCTGGCCGTCTTGGCCGTGCTCGTCGTCGTTGCCATCGTGGTGATCAACTCTGGATTGTTTACTGCCACTGATATTCAGATTCAAGGCAGCGAGCATGTGACGAAGCACGATGCTATCCAGCTGATCGACTTGCCCGAGGGAACGTCGCTTTTTAACGTCGATCCCGACCAGATTACCGAGGATCTCAAGCAGAACCCGTGGGTTTCGGGCGTGGATGTCCAGCGCCAGTTTCCCCATACGCTTATCATCACGCCGACGGAGCGTAAAGTTATCGCCATTGCGTATATCAGCTCCGACGACCTTGCCTGGGCTATCGGAGACGATGACACCTGGATCGCCCCGCTGTCGACGTCGGTCGAAGTGGACGACCAGGGCAACGTCATCACGACAGGGCAGGGCTCAAATACCTTGACCGGAATCGATGCCGCGCTGGCGCTCGCCAAGCATTATGGCGCGGTGTTGTTGACTGATGTCTCGGCGGATGTCGCTCCGGTTTCCGGCCAGGCGGTTAACTCCAAAGCCGTTAAGGCCGGCCTGGATTATGTGCGTGGTTTTTCGAGCGAGTTCTTGGGACAAGTCAAGGATATTTCCACGCCTTCGGTCGAAGCCATCTCGGCAAACCTCAATAACGGCATTGAGGTGTCGCTGGGCGATTCGGACGATATCGCCAAGAAGGAACGCGTAGTCACCAAGTTGCTTTCGCAGGTAGAGGGCGTAACGTATATCAATGTGCGCTCTCCGGGCAACTACACATTTAGGAATGCTCCGACCTCGTAGCGCTGGTTGATGCTTTGTTGAGGGGCCATACCACGCCGTTTATCTGGTTTGTTTGGTTTTCACGGTCAATTATTTGACTGATACGTTCATAATGTGCAAACATAATACGGTTTACCTTTGCATTTACTTTCAACCTGAAGGTTAATGTGCGCAGGGGTCGACCCATGCTATGGCTATAACCTTTGTTCGGAGGACCGACATGCACGAGACAGAGATCAACAACTACCTTGCCGTCATTAAGGTGGTCGGCGTCGGCGGCGGCGGTACCAACGCGGTCAATCGAATGATCGAAGAGGGCATCCGCGGCGTCGAGTTTGTTGCCATCAACACCGATGCTCAGGCACTCGCGATCTCTGATGCCGATATCAAGGTGCACATCGGCACCGACCTTACCCGCGGCCTGGGCGCCGGCGCCAATCCCGAGGTTGGCCGCAAGGCTGCCGATGAGTCCCGCGACGACATTGCCGAGGCGCTTGCTGGCGCCGACATGGTGTTTATCACCTGCGGCGAGGGCGGCGGCACCGGTACCGGCGCTGCTCCCATCGTTGCCGATATCGCGATGAACGAGGTCGGCGCACTGACCGTCGCCGTCGTGACCAAGCCCTTCACCTTCGAGGGCCGCAAGCGCAAGAAGAGCGCCGAGGAGGGCATCAAGACCCTCTCCGATTGCGTCGACACCATGATCGTCATCCCTAACGATAAGCTGCTCGACATCGCCGAGAAGAAGACCACCATGCTCGAGGCCTTCGCGATTGCCGATGGCGTCCTTTCCCAGGGCACCCAGGGCATCACCGACCTCATCACCGTCCCCGGTATCATCAACCTGGACTTCGCCGATGTTAAGACCATCATGAAGCAGGCCGGTACCGCCATGATGGGTATCGGTACCTCTTCTGGGGATACTCGTGCCGTCGACGCTGCCCAGCAGGCCATCTCCAGCCCGCTGCTCGAGAGCTCCATCGATGGTGCCACGCGCGTTCTGCTCTCCATCGCCGGTTCCAAGGACCTGGGCATCCAGGAGATCAGCGACGCCGCCGACGTTGTCGCCAACGCCGTCGACCCCGAGGCGAACATCATCTTCGGTACCGTTGTCGACGAGTCCCTGGGCGATCAGGTGCGTATCACCGTCATCGCTACGGGCTTCTCCGATTCCAACGTCAACCGTCAGGACGAGCTCTTTGCTGCTCAGCAGTCTCAGAGCAAGGCCGCTGCCTCCGCTGAGCCGCAGCGCACCGCTCCGGCTGCCAGCCCGGCTCAGGCCGCTCCGACCCGCAACGTCGGTGGTACCGAGCTGCCCAACTTTGGCAACGACCAGTTCGAGCTTCCCGACTTCCTGAAGCGCGGCAGCTTCTAGTTCGTTTTTCTCAACGACCTGCACGGGGTGTGTCCATTTGGATGCACCCCGTTTTGTTTCTCGTTTGTAAACGAAAGCCTCCAATCTCCTTACGTTCCCTTTACGTTTGGTCTCTACCGCTGCGGGTATCCTTTTAAGGAAGTATGACAGCCGTATAAACGCGGACTGCGCGGCGACGCCGCGGTACTTGTGTTATTAGGAGGCTTTAGTATGGCAGCACGTGCGGACAACGTTTCGCGTGTCGACCATGATGGAGTTACGTTGGTGGAGGGCGCGACATCCGATGTCCGTTTTGCCTTTACCGAGCGCACCGGTGGCGTTTCTGAAGATGCGTACTCCTCGCTCAACCTGGGCTCGCATGTAGGCGATGACCCCTTTGCTGTTCAAGAAAATCGTCGTCGAGCGCTCGAAGCTATGGGTGCCACTGAGTGCGAGCATAATCTGCTCGTGCCCAATCAGGTACATGGTGACCATATCGTTACGGTGACTTCGAACGGCGCCGACGATCTTGAGGCTGTTCGCGAGCAGATTGCTGAGGGCTGCGATGCCATCGTCTGTACGGCCCATGACGTGCCCGTGCTGCTCTGCTTTGCCGACTGCGTTCCCGTGGTGCTGGTGGCCCCCGGCGGGTTTGCCGTGGTGCACTCCGGTTGGAAGGGCACGATTGCACGTATTTCTGCCAAGGCGTGCCAGGCGCTTTGCGATGCTGCCGGCTGCGATGCGAGCGACGTTTCCGCCTATATCGGCCCCCATATCTTGGCTGACGAATATGAGGTATCCCAGGAACTCATGGACCGCTTTGCCGCCGAGTTTTCGTGCATCGATGCGGGCGCTTCTCGCATGCTCGATCTATCTGCCGCCATTCGTGAGGCGTTGGTAGATATCGGTGTGGACGCGGATAATATCGTGGATACCCAGCTTTCGACTGTGCGTCAGAACGACCGCTTTTATTCCTACCGTAACGAGGACGGCACCTGTGGGCGCCATGCCGCGATTGGCGTGATGCTATGAGAAAGATCGTATCGGTCCTGAGCGCCGCTGTGCTTACGCTTACGCTGTGCGCCTGTTCTTCGGGATCTTCTACCTCTTCCATTACCGTGGCCGGCTCCACGACCTGCCTTCCTATCGCCGAGATTGCGGCAGAGGGCTTTAAGGAGGAGACCGGCATCGACGTGCTCGTTTCCGGTTTGGGCTCTTCCGCTGGCATCGAAGCCGTCAGCGCTGGCACGGCCGATATCGCCAGCTCCTCCCGTGGACTCAATGCCGACGAACAGGATCTGGGCCTGACTCCCATCGTCATTGCCCACGACGGTATCGCGGTCATCGTGAACGAAAACAACCCCGTCGATAACCTCTCGACCGAGCAGCTCCGCGATATCTATGCCGGCAAGATCACCAACTGGAAAGAAGTCGGTGGCGAGGACCTGAGGATTCAGGTTATCAACCGAGATGAGGCGTCTGGCACGCGTGAAGCCTTCCGCACCATCGTGATGGACGGCACCCCGTTCGATCGCCGCTCGGCCGTTCTTTCGGGCACGGGCCAGGTGCGCGACGTGGTATCTCGTTCGCGCGGGGCTATCGGCTACATTTCGCTGGGCTTCGTCGATAGCCTCAACGCCAAGACCTCGGTCAAGGCCGTCTCGGTCAATCATGTTGAGGCGTCCGAGAAGACGGTCGCGAGTGGCGGCTATCCCATCTCGCGCGACCTTTACTTCTTTGTGAAGGGTGCGCCTTCGCAGCAGGCGCAGGATTACATCGACTACGTGACGTCCGAAAAGATGGACAAGCAGATTCGCGAGGCGGGCTTTATTCCCGTCACCAACGACGAGAAGGGGAGTGAGTAGCATGGAAGCACAGGAAAACTCCCAGACTGAGCAGAATGCTCAGGCGCCCAAGAAGCGCGAGCTGGCGCTCGTATCGCGCAGCACCTATATCAAGGAGAAGGCGCTGCAGTGGATTTTCTTTGCCTGCGCGTTCTTGGCGGTTGTTACCGTCATCCTGATTTTTGTCTTTACCACGTACTCGGCGCTGCCCGTCTTTACCGACATCGGTCTGGCGGACTTCTTTAGCTTTACGTGGGCGCCCTCTGAGGGCCACTACGGCATCGTGTCGCTGCTTGCCGGCTCGGGTCTGGTGACCGTCGGTGCGCTCGCCATGGGTGTGCCCCTAGGCGTGGGCACGGCCGTGTATCTGGTCGAGATCGCCAGCAAGCGCGTGCGCAAGCTCATCAGCCCTGCCGTTGACCTGTTGGCCGGCATCCCTTCTATCATCTATGGCTTCTTTGGCATGATCATCATCCGTCCGTTTATCGCGCAACTGACCGGTGGTCTTGGTTTTGGTGCGCTGACGGCGTGGTTCGTGCTTGCCATCATGATCGTCCCTACCATCACCACGCTCACCATCGATGCCCTCAATTCCATTCCCATGGGTATTCGCGAGGCATCGTATGCCATGGGCGCTACTAAGTGGCAGACCATCTATAAGGTCGTGCTACCTGCCGCCAAGCTGGGTATCGTGGATGCGATCGTGCTGGGTATGGGCCGTGCCATCGGCGAGACCATGGCCGTGCTCATGGTCGTGGGTAACGCCCCGGTTATTCCCGACAGCATTGCGAGCCCCATCTCGACGCTCACGAGCCAGATCGCGCTCGACATGAGCTATTCCTCGGGTCTGCACCGCTCGGCGCTGTTTGGCATGGGCGTGGTCCTGTTTATCATCTCCGCTGCGCTGGTGGGCATCGTCCGTCTGATTTCCAAGAAGAAGAGGGGGTAGGCTATGTCCGATTCCGTTGACACGACGGTCGATACGACCTCGTCGCGCGAGCGCATCAAGCGTGCCCTTTCCCACGGCAAGAAGGGTCGCATCAACAAGGACCTGTCCAACAAGATCATGCTTGGCGTGTTCCGTGCCGCGGCATACATCACCACGCTGGTGCTGGTCGCTATCATCGCCTACGTGGTCATTAACGGCCTGCCGCATATCTCGCTCGACTTTATCTTCGGTTGGCCCCAGGGCGTCAACGCCGAGGGCGGCATTTGGCCGACGATCGTCTCGACCGTCTATGTGACGGCGCTCGCCATGCTTATCTGCACGCCGATCGCTGTGCTGGCAGCCGTCTATCTGGCCGAGTACGCCAAGCAGGGCAAGGTCGTCGACATCATTCGTTATGCTGCCGATGCCCTGGCCTCGGTGCCCTCCATCGTTATGGGCCTGTTTGGCTACGCCTTGTTTGTCGAGGCCATGGGCCTGGGTCTTTCGATGGTCTCTGCCGCTCTGGCGCTGGCGCTTCTGATGCTGCCTATCGTCATGCGCACCACCGAAGAGGCCATTCGCGCCGTTCCGCGCTATATCCGTTGGGGCGCGTACGGCTTGGGCGCCACCAAGTGGCAGGTCGTCTCCAAGATCGTGCTTCCTTCTGCCTTTGGCCGTATTGCCACGGGCATCGTCCTCGCCATCGGCCGCGCCATTGGCGAGACCGCGGTGGTGCTCTACACCATGGGTCAGGCCATCAACCTGCCTATCTCGCCGCTCGATTCCGGTCGTCCCATGACCGTTCACCTCTATTTGCTTGCCAACGACGGCATCAACATGAACGCGGCCTACGGCACCGCGCTTTTGCTGATGGTGATCATTCTGGCCTTCAACCTGTTTGCGCGCTTCCTGTCGCGCAAGCGTCGCTAGTTAAGGAGTCCCATGTCCGTCTATCAGTCCGCTCCTACGCTGGAGCAAGCGGCCATCACGGCCAAGGATTTCAACTTTTGGTACGGTGACTTTCATGCGCTGACGGGGCTCGACCTCAACATCGCCAAAAACGCCATCACCTCGTTTATCGGCCCTTCGGGCTGCGGTAAATCGACGTTTTTGCGCTGCATCAACCGTATGAATGACCTGATCGAGGGTACGCGCGTCGAGGGCACCATGACGCTCGACGGCAATGATATCTATGCCGAGGGCGTCGACCCGGTCGATCTTCGTCGTCGCGTGGGCATGATCTTTCAGCAGCCCAACCCGTTTCCCAAATCCATCTACGAGAATGTCGCCTTTGGCCCTCGTCTGCAGGGCGTGACTAGCAAAGGCGACCTCGATGACATCGTGGAAGAATCGCTCAGGCGCGCCAACCTCTGGAAAGAGGTATCCAATCAGCTCAACAAGGATGGTTTGGCGCTCTCGGGCGGTCAGCAGCAGCGTCTGTGCATCGCCCGCGTGCTTGCGGTGCAACCCGATGTCCTCCTGATGGACGAGCCCTGCTCTGCCATCGACCCCACGTCCGTCTCTAAGGTCGAGGATCTGATGGCCGAGCTGGCGCCCGAGATGACGATCATCATCGTCACGCATTCAATGCAGCAGGCAGCTCGTATCAGCGACTACACCGCATTCTTCTTGCAGGAAGTTGCCGGCGAGCCCGCCACGCTCATCGAGTATGGTCAAACCGACGCAATCTTCACCAGCCCGGTGGACTCGCGGACGGAAGACTATATCACCGGCCGCTTTGGCTAATCGGTGCGACTAGTCCCAAGCCGATCGGACCTGGTCCGGTGCGTATTCACTGTGCGGGCGGCATGACCGCACCCAACTGATTGGAGTGAACCATGCGCAAACTGTTTTCCCGTCAGCTCATCGAGGCCCGTCACGAGATGCTGAGCATCTACGAGGCCGTCGATCTGGCCCTCCACGATGCCGTGAAGGCCTATGTGACCGACGACCGCAAGCTCGCCACCAAGACCAAGAAGCGCACGCTTTCGATTGACGCGCGCTGCGCCAACCTGGAGGCCGTCTGCTACAACCTGATCGCCACGCAGTCACCGGTCGCCTCCGACTTCCGCCTGCTTCAGACGATCATCTACGTCGACTTTAACCTGCAGCGCATGACCGATAAGGTCCGTCAGATCTGCCGTGCCACGCGTCATATGATCAAGGCCGACATCTCGCTGCCCAAGGAGCTTGTCGGTACGGTTGAGGCCGAGGCTGAGGCCGTCTACCAGGTGCTGGGCTCTTCGCTTTCTGCGCTCGTCACCAATGATATGTCCATCATCTGCAACCTGGCCGTCGAGGACGAGCCAGTGCACGCTGCCTACGAGAAGTTCTTCCGCACCTTTAACCGTATGGATACGGGCGACTTTATGGACGACGACAGCAACTATGACGACCTGCGCCGCGCTATCATGGTTTCGCGCTACCTCGATCGCATCGCTTCGATTTCCATCGATGCCGCTTGCCGTCTGACCTTCCTGTTGACTGGTCAGCGTATGAACG
>CATWKM010000025.1:0-28347 GCA_958351385.1 uncultured Collinsella sp.
GATTGGCGCGCACGCACTCAAAATCGGCAACAAAAAAGCCGCCCAAAGGCGGCTATCTTGTGCAATGGAGCCAGCGACCGGGCTCGAACCGGTGACCCCCGCTTTACGAGAGCGGTGCTCTACCAACTGAGCTACGCTGGCGGCCATGTGATGACGCAACTGAGGCGTCAACGGCTGTCTATAATACGGGACATCGCACATCCGCGCAAGGGTTCTGACGGCTTTTCTCACTTTAAATGCACTAATATTGGAGACGCGATGTCTTGCTCTTACGGGTCTCAAACAGAATGGGGCTGCCATGGCTCAACCCAAGATCCTTCTTACACGTATCGACGACCGTTTCATTTACGGGCAAGGTGTTGAGCTGTGGAACGAAGCCGTAGATGCTAACCTTGTCCTCGTCGTCAACGACGAGATTGCGGCGGATTCGCGTAAGTGGGCCCCTATGAGGGTGGCGGCGCCCGACGGCGTGTGGACGCGGTTTTTCTCGGTGCAAAGGACTATCGACGTCATTCATACTGCAACGCCGCGCCAATGGATTCTCATCATGGTGGCGTCGCCCGCCGATGCACTCACGCTGGTCAAGGGCGGTGTGCCGATCACCAAGATTAGCATTGGCCATATGCAAGCAGGGGAGGGCAAGCGCTCTGTAACGCCCGCAGTCGCCATAGGCGATGCAGACGTCGCTGCTCTCAGAGAGCTACAAAAGCTCGGCATAGAACTAGAAATCCGCTATCTCCCCAGCTCCGACCCCGATCCCATCGAGAACCTGCTCGCGTGATTACCTGGGGGCGGAGGAAAACGGATCGTATTTTCCCGTGGAGGAGCGGCGAGATGCCCTCGGCCAGGAATTGGGGCCATCTACTACTTTTGGTCGCTTACCTCGAAGCACGATGAAAATCGCAATATTAAAACTGCAGGTAGCGAACGTGCGATTTTTGAAAATAGGGGCCTATGGTCAGGGGTGCGGGAGTAAAAGTAGTAGATGGGCGCAATCTGTAGCGCGCCGATTTCAGGCATGTTGGCGCATGTGTCGGAGCTATGAAAAGAGTGTCCCTTTCGACTAGTCTTTTAGAACGTCAATGACTGCACCACAGCTTAAGCCGTTCGCAAAAATGGCTCCTAAATCTGTTTCGTTAATTGAATTGCGTAAATCTGGTTAATCAAAAAAGCAAAATCTGGTTAAATGTAAACTGTAAATTAGGTTAAACGCGCTGGTAGTAATGGTGATAAATATGCCAAAAAAGTACTACACCAGAATTGTCGAAAATGAGCTCGACCAGCTGCTGGGTATATTCGGTGCCGTTCTCATCGAAGGACCGAAATGGTGTGGAAAGACGACCACGGCCGAGACCCGTGCGGCGTCCAGGCTCCTTCTCATGGACCCGTCCCGCAACTTCGAGAATCGCTTACGCGCCGAGACGGATCCGGCTCTTGCCGTTTCCGGCGAGGTGCCGCGGCTGATTGACGAGTGGCAGGAGGTTCCGAAACTCTGGGACGCGGCACGGTTTGAGTGCGACAACCGCGGCGGTGAGCCTGGCCAATTCATATTTACGGGATCGGCAACACCGCGAGACGACGAACGCCCGATGCACAGCGGCGCTGGAAGATTCGCCAAACTGCGCATGGACACCATGACGCTTTTCGAACTCGGGAAATCCAGCGGTGCAGTTAAGCTGTCGGGCATTATTTCTGGCGAAAAGTTCAGTGGCGCCTTCGGGTCGCTGGATTCTGCCTCGATTGCCGAGTGCGTTGTCCGCGGCGGATGGCCCGCGGCGGTCGGACACGATGCGCGGGCTGCGTCCGCGATGGCCAAACGCTACATCGGCATAGTCGCCGAAGAAGATTTATCTCGTGTTGATGGCTCTCGCCGCGATCCCGAAAAGGTCAAAGCTGTTATCGAATCGCTTGCGCGCAATGAATCCACTTTGGCGACACTCAAGACGCTCGTGGCCGATCTTGGCGGAGAGGTGTCGAGACAGACGGCGGCATCATATATATCTCTTCTTGCTCGGGTTAGTTTCGTTCGCGATATTCCCGCGTGGAACCCTGCAATGAGATCTCCGGTGCATTTAAGAGACTCAAAGAAGCATCACCTCGCCGACCCGTCGCTGGCGGCCGCCGCACTCGGGGCGACCCCGGAGACACTACTGCTAGATTTCAAGACGCTCGGACTGCTTTTTGAATCGCTGGTGCTTCATGATTTGTGGGTTTATGCGCGAGCAAACGGAATGGGCCTCTATCACTATCATGATTCTCGCGATCTAGAAGTCGATGCGGTCATTGCGGCTCCCGGCGGAACGTGGATTCCGGTCGAAGTTAAACTCAGCTCTGCTCAAATCGAAGAGGCGTCTGACAGCCTTGTTGCTGTCGAGAAACGCATGGTTGCCGCCGGAAACAACCCGCCGGTTTCGAAAGTCGTGATCATCGGGTTTGGTTCGCAAGCCTATGTTACCGAGCGTGGCGTCCAAGTTGTTCCGCTGGATGTTCTCGCGCCGTAACGCGACGGTCGAAGCGGGACGGACGCCACCATTGCGCGCGAGGACACGGCATCATCGATGATGCGGCGGCCACATTCGACAAAGAGTGCCCACAACGATTAGTCGTTTAAGAACGTCGCAGGCGACTAGGTAGAAAAGCGCCCGCTGGCGGTGGTGCCGGCGGGCGCTGCTGTGCGATATGTCGCGTTGCGGGCTTAGTGCCTCATAAAGTGGTATTCGATCACATTGCTGTAGGGATGGCCCGGGCCCACAATGCCCTGCGGGAACAGAGGCTGGTGCGGCGTGTCGGGGTACATCTCGGCCTCGAGGGCAAAGCCGGCGCCCCAGCCATAGTTGGCATCGTCCTTGGCGTGCTCGTCGCCCAGCCAGTTGCCGGTGTAGAGCTGCACGCCCGGGGCAGTGGTGTAGTAGTCCATCTCACGACCGGTCCACATCTCCTCGACGTGCATCGCGCGGCGCAGGTTGCGGCCGTACTGATAGCCATCGATGCACAGGCAGTGATCGTAGCCACGGGCCTGCTTGATCTGCGGGTCGTCGGCCTCCATGCCGGGTGCGACGGGGCGAAGCTCGCGAAAGTCAAACGGTGTTCCCTCGACCGGAGCAATCTCGCCGGTGGGGATGTTCTGCTCGTTAATGGGCAGGTAGTGGGCGGCGTTGGCGACAAAGAAATGTTCGCAGTCCATGCCGGCGTTATGGCCTGCAAGGTTAAAGTACGTGTGGTTGGTCATGGACACGTAGGTGGCGCGGTCGCTCTCGCAGCCATAATCGATGCGGAAGACGCCGGTGCGCGTAACGGTAAACACGGCCGTAAAGGTTCGGTTGCCGGGCAGGCCCAGCTCGCCATCCTTAAGCGAGGTGGTCATGCGCACGGCGTTATGGACCTCGTCGAGCTCAACATCCCACACGCGTTTATGCAGGCCGTGCTCAAGATCGCTGTGTAGGTTATTGGCGCCCTCGTTGGCGGGCATATGCCAGTCCGTGCCGTCGATGGTGATCGTGGCACCCGCGGTGCGGTTTGCCACGGGGCCGATGGTTGCGCCAAAGCAGGCGGGGTTGTCAAAGTAATCCTCGAGCTTATCGAAACCTAGCACCACATCTCGCACGTTGCCGGGAATGTCGGGCACATCGATACCCAGCACGGTGGCGCCATAGTCCATAATGCGAACGCAGATCTCGGGCCCGTTGAGGGTGTAACGATGAACGGGGGTACCGCACGGCGCGGTGCCGAAAAGCTCGGAAGTGATCATTTGGTTCCTAACATCGAGGTATTTCGGACAAACTGTAGCGCGAACAGGCGAGATTATCACTACACCCCACTAAAGCAGGGGGTATTTTTCTCAAAAAAGTGATGATTGGAGCTGTGCGGGCGTTCATTTTTGACGCGTAAGAGTCTGATACAATTTGTTCGTTACTGTTTGAATGATATGCGCGCAAAGAACGGCGAGGATTCATCGTGATTAAGGCAGAGCGACAGGATAAGGTTCGTCAGCTGCTCGAGGAGCAGGGTACGGTCTCGGTCAAGGAGATCTCGGATGCGCTGGGCGTTTCGGACATGACGATCCGTCGCGACCTTGAGGAACTTGCGAGCCTAGGCGAGATCGAGCGCGTGCACGGCGGAGCCCGCAGTGCGCAGGGCCGTCCCCACGCTATGTTGCGCCATGAGTATTCGCACAGTGAAAAGCGCACCAAGCATGCCGAGGAAAAGCTGCAGATTGCGCGCCGTGCTGTGGAGCTTATCGAGGAGGGCTCGACCATCTTTTTGGGCACGGGCACCACGGTTGAGCAGATGGCCTCGATGCTGCCGACGTTTCGCCTGCGCATTGTGACCAATTCGCTTTCGGTGTTTAACCTGCTCGAGGCGCGCGAAGACTGCGAGCTGTGCCTCGTGGGCGGTATGTACCGCCGCCGCACTGCCGCTTTTGTGGGGCCGACGGCCGAGGATACCCTACGTGCGCTGGGCATCGATGCGGCGTTTATCGGCGCCAACGGTATCTTGGACGGTGACGTATCCACGTCCAACATGGACGAGGGCCGTATCCAGCAGCTTGCCTTTAGCAAGGCGGACTCGCGCTATCTGATCGCCGACTCCAGCAAGATCGGCAAGCGCGACTTCTACACCTTCTGCCGTCTGGACAGCCTGGATGCCGTGGTGTGCGAGCCGGATATTGCCGACGAGGACCGCGCCGCCATCGAGGAGCACACGCAGGTCATCTGCTAGCTGATGCCGCGGGAGATATTGTGTGTTTCGGCCATTGCAATGGTCGGTATTTTTGTAGCTATAAGCTCATTTAAAGCTCGGTATTTTTGTATTATTAGATATATCTGAAGGTCGGTATTTTTGTAAACTAGCACGTAAATTATGCTGAGGTGAGATTATGTTTAAACGGAAGGCATATGATCGTCTGCAGGAGTGGAAAGAACGCTCGCAAGGGCGCACTGCGGTGCTTATTGAGGGTGCAAGACGCGTTGGCAAAACGACGCTCGTCAAGTGCTTCGCGCAAAATGAATACAAGGATTATCTGTACATTGACTTTTCGGCTGCTAGCAAAGCCACGCTCGATATATTTCTGAACCATCGTGAAGATGTCGATCTTTTTTTACGCATGCTTCAGCTGCAGTATGGTAAGGCCCTCGAACCGAGAGAGTCGCTGGTCATTTTTGATGAAGTGCAGCGGTTTCCCATCGCGCGCGAATACATAAAGCATCTTTTAGAAGACGGCAGATTTGATTACATCGAGACAGGCTCTCTTGTCTCCATCAAAAAGAATGTCGATAGCATTGTCATACCGTCAGAGGAAGAAAGAATCCCTCTCGAGCCCCTCGATTTTGAGGAGTATCTTTGGGCGACCGGAAAAGATCTTTATGCAGAAGAGATCCGTAAAGCGCGCGAATCTCGGACCGCGCTTCCGGACGGCGTTCATGCGACGTGCATGAGATTATTTGATGAGTATATGCTTGTCGGTGGTATGCCTCAGTCGGTCGACTCCTTTGTGGCAGAGAATGATTTTAGAGGATGCGACAGGGTTAAACGGCAGATTATCGCACTGTACAGGGAGGACATTGCCAAGTTTGGAGGTTCGGACGCTAGACGTGCGCGGGCGGTTTATGACGATATTCCGGGTCAATTATCTGCGGCAAATAAACGGTTCAAATTTGACAGCGTGGAGAAGGGGTCCCGTTTTGAGACATATGAGTCGGCGTTAATCTGGCTTGAGGATGCGCGACTGATTAACCGTTGCTATTTATGCAGTGATCCGAGCGTGGGTTACCGCCTGCACGAGGACGCGTCTTCGCTTAAATGCTATATGGCGGACACGGGATTGCTCGTGAGCTTGGCGTTTGATGATGGTCCGGACCTTATGGATGTTCATAGAGACATTCAATTTGGAAGAATTTCAATTAATAAAGGAATGCTAATCGAGAACATCGTGGCGCAGCAGCTTAAGAGTCTGGGGCATTCGCTTTTTTATTACAGCTGGCAGGAGCCTTCCAAAACAGAGGGGAGTCGGCCCAGAACGCGTGAAATTGATTTTCTTGTTTCGCGCGGCTTTGAAGACGCGGCTGGAAAACCGCGGGTCACTCCTGTTGAAGTTAAATCTTCCAAATCGTATTCAACAATCTCGCTTGACGATTTCGGCAGACGATTCGAACGACGAGTCGGAGAAGAGATAGTTCTTCACCCAAAACAGCTCAGGGCTGAAGGGCATAGGATATATCTACCTCTGTATATGACGATCTTTATCTGATCGGTGGAATGCGGCCAAAAAGGGGGCATGCGGCTGAGATTGTCAGCCCGGTCTATTTTATTTGTCTCGATCTGTAACAGTTAGGGGCGAAATAACCAGCTAGTTGTTACAGTTTTAGATTGAGAGGATTGGCCCGTGCGCTTATCTCGATCTGTAACAACTAGACGTCCAAAACCGGGTTAAGTGTTACAGATTTAGATATTTCGGCCTGGCCTCCACGTTTGTCTCAATCTGTAACAGGTGGGACCGAAAAACTCGGCTAGATGTTACAGATCGAGACAAACGGCTCCTGACCAGCCCAAAAACAAAAAGACCGGGGGCGGCGCGCCGTGTGACGTGCCGCCCCCGGCTGAGAAATGGGGGACAGGATATGTGAGCGGAGCAATTTTGCTCGCCGCAAGCCGCTAGTCCAGACGACGGGTCTGCGCCACGTGCTTGTACCAGTAGGCGCTTGCCTTGGGCGTGCGCTTCTGGGTTTCAAAGTCAACGTAGAAGAAGCCGTAACGCTTGTTGTAGCCATTGGTCCAGGAGAACTGATCCTGCAGGCTCCACAGGAAGTAGCCGCCCACGTTGACGCCCACCTCCATGGCCTTGAGCAACCAGCGCAGGTGCTGCTCGATGTAGTCGATGCGCGGCTGGTCGTCCACAAAACCGTCCTTGTAGGGGTCCTTGTAGCCCATGCCGTTCTCGGTGATGAAGATCTGCTTGTAGTTGGGGTAGCGCTGCTTAATGTAGACGAGCAGATCGAACAGACCCTCGGGATAGATGATCCAGTCCCAGTCGGTGGTGGGGATGCCGGGCTTGTTCACATGCTCGCCAATGCCCTTGACGCGCCAGCGGCCGGTGCCCTTCTCGCCCGTACCGTTGTGGTGCAGGTCGTTCTCGCCGTCGTAAGCCTTGAGGAAGCGGCACTGGTAGTTGTTGACACCCAGGTAGTCGTTGTAGAGCGCGGCCTCGCGCATAATCTCGAGGTCCTCGTCCAGGATCTCGATGGTGCCGCCCGAGATGGCCGCCAGGCGGTTGGCGCACTCGAGGGTGTCGGGCGCGTAGTCGCCGCGGAAGGTGGCGTCGAGCAAGAACTGGTTCTGCAGCACGTGCTCGTTGTTGGCGGCCTTGATGTCGGCGGGGTCGTTCTCGTTAAGCGGGTACTTAAACTCCAGCGACTGAATGACGCCGATCTTGCCCTTAAAACCACCGTTGTGGAAGGCCAGTACTGCCTTGGCGTGGGCGAGCATCATGTTGTGCTCGCACTGGAAAGCCTCGGCCAGATGCGCCTTGACGCCGCCGGGGAAGGTGCCCTCGATGTAGGTGTTGGAGGCGTCGGCCCAGATCTCGTTAAAGGTGAACCAGTAGGTCACCTGGTCGGCGTACTCCTTAAAGCAAAAGGTGGCAAAGTCCACAAAGGCGTCGATGGTCTCGCGGTTGAGGAAGTCGCCCTTCTCAAAGAGGGGAAGCGGCGTGTCAAAGTGATGCAGCGTGACAAACGGCTCAACGTGGTGCTTGTGGCACTCGGCAAAGAGGTCGTGGTAGAACTGCACACCCTCGGCGTTGATCTCGCCGGTGCCGTTGGGGAAGATGCGGCTCCAGGCAATGGAGAGGCGGATGCCGTTGATGCCGAACTCCTCGCACAGCTCCAGATCGACGGGGTACTGGTTGTAGAAGTCCGAAGCGGGATCGGGGGAGAAACGGCCCTGGGCTTCCAGAAAGTCGTCCCAGGCAACCTTGCCCTTACCGTGAGTGCGGGTCTCGCCCTCTACCTGGTAGGCAGCAGTGGCGCCGCCAAAGACAAAGTCCTCGGGAAACTGCGCAGGCGGATTGGTGACGCTAGCAGGATTAACGGACATGATGATCCAATCGTCTAAATCGAAGGGCCAGCCGGTCTTGGATGGTCGGCTGGCCCTGAGCGTTACTTACTTCGAAAGCTGCTCGGAGACGAAGGCGAGAGACTTGTCGCCGTTCTGGGAGAGCTCAATGTACTGCTTACCGCGGCAGGCGACGCATTTGTTGCCCACGCGCTCGCAGTCTTTCTGCAGGTCGGCCAGGTAGCTTGCGGCCTGCGGGGCCAGGACGACTAGGTCAAAGTCGGGGAGCATGTCCACGTGGTTGCCATATGCCTCGGCAGCGGTCTCAAGATTGATGCCGCGCTCCTTGGCAGCCTTGGCCAGCGCGTTGGCGAGCAGACCCGAGGTTCCGCCGCCCTGGCAGAGCACGAGCACGCGCTTGCCGTTGAGGTCGCTGGCGGTCGTTGCCTCGGCAGCGGGTGCTGCAGAAGCGGCAGGGGAGTCGGCCTTCACGGCCTCGGCAGCAGCGCCGGCGGCAACGCTCTTGGCGTCAGCCTTGCCCTGGAAGGCATCGTTGAGCTTGGCGGCCTTCTCGGCGTTCTTGGCGGCGAGCTCATCCTGGGAGATCTCGGCCTCCTCGGCGCACTTCTGGGCGTCATAGGCACGGAAGAACGGGTAGTACAGGACAAAGTCGACGACCAGGATGAGGGCGAGCATCACAAAGGCGAGCGGCTGGAAGCCCAAGCCCATGATGGTGCCGATGGGGCCGGGGACGGTCCAGGGCAGGGTGTACATAAAGCCGTTCATGCCCAAGAAGTCGATAAAGATCTTGAGGATCCAGATGTTGGCGATCGGGGCAAAAACAAACGGGACAAAGAAGACGGGGTTGAGCACGATAGGCGCGGCGAACAGCAGCGGCTCGTTGACGGCAAAGCAGACCGGGACGATGGCGGCCTTACCGACGGCGCGCATCTCCTGGGACTTGGCCAGGAAGCAGAACATAAAGACCAGGACGAGCGTGGCGCCGGTGCCGCCCATGCAGACGACGAAGTACTGGGCACCCTGGGTCAGGACAGCGGAAGCGTGCTGTCCAGCCTGGAACGCAGCCAGGTTGTCGGTCATGTTGGCAACGAGAGCGGCGGCGATGGCGGGCTCGACGATCGAGGGGCCGTGGACGCCCACGAACCAGAAGAGGCTCATGGCGCCGTAGATCACAGCGAGGCCGATGTAGCCGTCGGCAGCGGTGAACAGGGGCTGGAACACCTGGATGACGCCCTGGGCAAAGCAGAAGCCAAAAGCAGTGCGGAAGACGATGTCAAAGACCCAAAAGACGGTGATGCAGACGGAGAAGGGGATGATGTCCTTAAAGGTCTGTGAGATGTTGGGCGGAACCTGCTCGGGCATCTTGACGGTGATGTTGCGCTTAATAAAGAACTTGTAGATGATGCCGGTCACAAATGCAACGATGAAGGCAGTCAGCAGGCCTTTGGAACCAAGATAGGTGGTGTTGAAGCCGCTGGCGGCGTCCGTGGCGATCGTGTCGCTCGAAAGGAGCAGGAAGCCGATGATGGCCGCGCACATGCACGAGATGAAGTTGATCTGGTTATTCTTGGGCAGGTCGCGGTTCTGCGCGTCGGCGAAGTGCTTGGCCGTGGTGGCGGCACAGGCGATGGCCAGGATGCCCATGGAGTAGTTGTAGCACTTCCACAGGGCGTTGTTGATGTCATCGGGCCAGTAGAAACCCCAGATGTTGGGGACCGAGGCTACCAGACAGAAGATGGACGAGAAGATGATGATGGGGATGACGGAGATAAAGCCGTCGCGGATCGCCTTGAGGTACTTGTTGCGGGCGATCGCGTTGAAAAAGGGCTGGCCCTTTTCGATGATGGCGATGAGTTGCTCCATGCAAAGCTCCTAAGAGTCGGTGGGTTAGCAACGATGGTAGCTCTTGGCGTTCGGTTGCCAAAATGTTGACGTTGCCATTTTGCGACACAAAAAAGACGCGAACCGGTGGTTCCTGTGCCTGCGAACCATCGATTCCTTACGCGTGAACGTTTGAGCCGCCCGGTGGCTCTGTGTTTGCACAATGGCAACGTTAACATTTGGTCGACAAAAGCCTTCCGGGGAAGCGGGATTGTCGGTGAACGGTAGGTTTTGGGTGGTGAGCGTATGGCGGAGGAGGCGTTAGATATACTTAAAGATATTCAAAATGACTGCGCAGGATGCCGTCAATGGCATCGTTGACATAGAAAGATTGACCTATGGCCGCTGTTAAAAAATCGGTATCCGTCAAAGATGTGGCACGTCTTGCGGGCGTCTCGGAGCAGACGGTCTCGCGCACCGTGCACGATTCGCCCAGCGTGCGCCC
Organism: uncultured Collinsella sp.; assembly: GCA_958351385.1. GTDB lineage: Bacteria > Actinomycetota > Coriobacteriia > Coriobacteriales > Coriobacteriaceae > Collinsella. The sequence goes on from CATWKM010000025.1 coordinate 10,397, forward strand.
CGAGACCAAGGAGCGCGTGCGCGCCGCCATGCGCGAGCTGGGGTATCGTCCAAACTTTGCCGGCCGTTCGCTGCGTCGCGGCAAGTTCAAGACCGTCGGCGTCGCCATGTTCAACATTACCGGCACCGGCAACCTCGACCGCATGGAGGGCTTTGCCGCCGCGGCCGACAAACATGGCTATGCCATCACCCTAACTAAAGTAGACGGGCATCCGTATACCCTCGAGAGTGCATCGTCGCGCATGAGCGCGCTGCCGGTGGATGGCATGGTTGTGATCATGAATCGCATGCCGGCGGACTTTGGCACCTTCGAGCCGCTGCCCGGCATGCAGACGGTGCTCGTTACCATGCTGGAGCACCCGCTCTGTTCAACGGTCGATAACGACCAGTTCGATTGCTCGCGCCAGGTGGTCGAGTACTTGTTGGAGCAGGGGCACAAGACCGTGCACTTTATCTCATGCCCCGAGCGCTCGCTTTCGGGCATGCAGCGCGAGGAGGGCTGGCGCGAGACATTGCGTGCGCATGGTATTGAGCCGCCGCGACTCGTCCGTGGCGATTGGACGGCACAGAGCGGATATGCCGCCGGTCAGGCTCTGGCGGACGATCCGACCTGTACGGCCATTTATGCTTCCAACGACGCCATGGCCTACGGCTGCATTCGCGGGCTCGAATCGCGCGGAAAGCGCGTGCCCGAGGACGTGAGCGTGGCGGGTGTTGATGACAGCCTGGGCGACATCGTGCCCGACCGTCGCCTGACCACGGTGCGCTTTGACAACAAGCGCGTCGGCATGTGGGCTGTCGACAAGATTGCCGGCGCCGAGGGGGTTGCGTCTGGCGTGGAGCACATGCTGATCCCCGGCATGCTCGTAGAGGGTGATACGGTGCGCGATGTACGCTAGGGTGTGGACCTGTTTGGGTTGCCACTAATTGTGTTCGATATTGTTCAGATTGGTTTAAAAACCGTTCACGGGCGAAAAATGACCGTTCATAGCTTGAAATTACGTTTTACGATGTTCTTTTTTGTTTGAATGCTAATGTTTCTGCCATACAGAACGCAGCGCGTATGCCCGGACGCGATGCTCTCCATTGGTTCATATGTGAAAGGAACGCAATATGGCAACCAAAGAAGAAATCTCGATGGTTGGATTCGAGATTGTCGCATACGCAGGTGACGCCCAGACCGATCTGCTTGCAGCGCTCGATGCTGCTCGCGAGGGTGATTTTGAGAAGGCCGAACAGCTGCACAAGGATGCCAGCGATGCACTTATCGGTGCCCACGACACGCAGACCAAGCTGCTTTCGCAGGAGGCCGGCGGCGGCGAGATGGAGATGACCTTCATCATGGCCCACGCTCAGGACACTCTCATGACCACTATGATCCTGGAGAAGCAGGCCCGCTTTACCATCGATGCCTACAAGCGCATCGCCGCACTCGAGGCTAAGCTCGCCTAACGAGTCTGCACAACTCGTCCCCTTCCAAAAGCCCTGCCGCTACCTGCGGCAGGGCTTTTTCTGTATCCCATCTGTCTTGGTTGCGGTGAAATAGGGACTGAATAGGGGCCGGCGGGCGCAAAACAATCCCTATTCCACCGCAACTCATCCCGAAATAGTCATTGGGGACAGTCTTGTTGCGCTCCGTTGGTCCTCCCGTTCGATTTTTGCTCGGTGGGTATACTTCCTTTCGCATTAAACGCCGGACTGAGGAGGTATCCAAATGCCGGATAACGGGTCAATACAAAAAAGAGACGCGCACGAGATGGCTCATGGGCGTCCTGTCCAGATAACCGAGCACACGACGGTAACCGAGCTGCAGCCCAGCTTGTCCGATGTCGTGTGCGCAAACAAAAAGCTACAGATCGGCTTGATTATCGCGCTCGTGGTGCTGGCGCTCCTTTCGGGCTTTGTCGCGCGCCCGCATTTTGCCGATACCAAGACTTGGGACTCCACCATCGAGGTCATCGATCAAAAGAAAGGCAACGTACTGGCGCTCACGACCTCGTGCGTGGCGCTGTCTGCGGGCATTACCGCGCTGCCGGGTGATACGGGAACGCCGGTTGCCGAGCAGCTCGCGCAGCTTTCAGGCAACTTGGGCATCGTGCTTGCTGTGCTCTACCTCGAGAAATACCTGCTGACCATTTTGTGGTCGGTTGGCCTGGGCATCTTAATCCCGTTTGCGTTGGTGCTCTTTGCGGTGTCGCTCGGCACTCACGGGCGCTGGAGCACGAGCTCCGTCCTGCGCCGCGTGGCGACTCGCGTGTTGGTGGTTGCCGTGATCGGCATGGCGCTTGTGCCCGCGAGCGTATGGGTGTCGCAGAAGGTCGATGAAACGTATCGCGTAAGTATTGAGCAAGCTGAGCAAAAGGCAGCGGACGCTGCGGAAAAGACCGATACCGCGGAGAAGTCGACCGAGACCAGCACAAAATCGAGCAAGAAAAAGTCCGAGACCACGGAGTCCAAAAACGTGCTCGAGCAGTTGACTGACGGGGCCTCGAGCCTGGTCACGTCGGTGACCAGCGGTGCCAAGCAGATGACCGACAAGATCGTGCAGCAGGTGACCGACCTCATCGAAGGCGTCATCGTGATGATCGTGACCTCGTGCGTGATTCCTCTACTGGTGCTCGTGGCGTTCCTATGGCTAGGACACGTGCTGCTGGGGATTGATGTCTCCGGTCCCGCGAACTATCTGACGGGTCGTTTCTTGAGCGCTCCGTCCAAACATGCCAAGAAGAGTGGGCAGTCTGAGTAAGCGGCAAAGCGATCTTTGGAAGATCAACCGTAAGAAGGGCGGCCGAGACACGTTCTCGGCCGCCCTTTTGTCTGTTGAACACATGGTCGCTACGTCTGCGCCGGGCTCAAACGGTCGGCAATCAACCGTGAACGGTATTTGTTCAAAAAAGAACAAAGATAAACAAATAATGGTTGCACCCGATGTTCGAATGTGTTCAAATAAACATGAACAGTGAAGAACCGCACATTCAGATGCCCGGACCTGAACGCGATTCAACACTTCCAAACAGAAACTACGCGCCAGCGTATCTCTCAAGGAGGATGTCATGAGGGTTGTAATCGCTTCCGATGCCGACGGTATGTCGATGAAGGAGTCCATCAAGGAGATGCTCATCGCCGACGGTCACGAGGTCGTCGACTATTCCGAGACCCCTGCCGCGGACTTTGTCGATTCCGCGACCGCCGTTGCCAAGGACCTGCTGGAGCACAAGGATTCCCAGGGCTTCGCATTCGATAAGTACGGCGTCGGCTCCTATATGGCCGCCGTCAAGATCAAGGGCATGGTCGTCGCCAACATTTCCGACGAGCGTTCCGCTTACATGACCCGCGAGCACAACGGTTCGCGCATGGTCACCATGGGCCCGGGCGTTGTGGGCACCGAGGTCGCCAAGAAGATCGCCCGCGAGTTCCTGCGCGCCCAGTACGCCGGCGGCCGTCACCAGATCCGTGTCGACATGCTCAACAAGATGGCCTAACGAGAGCCACCGAGAACTCGAACTTCTACCTCAACTTGTGAATTCAGACGAAAGGACGTTCTGATGAAGAAGACCATCGCAATCGGTTGCGACCATATCGTTACGGACGAGAAGATCTATCTGGCCGACCGCCTGGAGCAGGCTGGCTACAAGGTGCTCGACTGTGGCACCTACAGCCACACCCGTACGCACTATCCCATTTACGGTAAGGCCGTGGGCGAGGCTGTTGCCAGCGGTAAGGCCGACTTTGGCGTGGCCCTGTGCGGCACCGGCATCGGCATCACCAACGCCGTCAACAAGGTTCCCGGCGCCCGCTGCGCCCTGGTCCGCGACATGACCTCTGCCCTGTATGCCCGTCGCGAGCTCAACGCCAACATCGTGGGCTTTGGCGGCAAGATTACCGGCGAGTTCCTGATGGCCGACATTATGCTTGCCTTCCTGGAGGAGCCCTACGAGAAGACCCCCGAGCACGATGCCCTGATTGCCAAGATCGACGCCTGCAACAAGGCCGACGCCGAGGCTCAGGCTGACCCGCACTTCTTTGACGAGTTCCTCGAGAAGTGGGACCGCGGCGAATACCACGACTAGTGGGGTTACGCGGTTTTGCCAAACCGCGTAACGGGTCGACGCTGCGAAGCCATCTGGCGGGCAATCTGCCGCTCAGCTTTGACGGCATGACCAGAAGGTCAATGCCGTCTCGCTTCACGGCACCTTGCCTCGCCAGCTGGCTTCTCGCTGATGTCTGAGTGACCTGTGGGGTTACCGCTGTTGTTGCGAAGATTTCTGATACGGCAAGCTGCTCCGATAACACGTTTGCTTGCTTGGCTTGAGTGCTTCGTTTTGGCGGTACCCGGCATTCTGTAGCTTTTCAATTGACGGCTCGCGTTTCTGTGAGGGGGCGCGGGCCGGTTTTCTATCAGCCCCACTGACTCGGCGGGCTGGCGTACGAAAGGGAAGGCTCCTATGGAGTTTGTTCTTGATAACGGTTCTATTCGTGTGGCACTGAGCACGGCTGGCGGATCGTTCACTTCGATTAAAGCCAACGGTCGCGAGTACCTGTGGCAGGGCGATCCTTCGGTCTGGTCGGGCCAGGCACCCATTTGCTTTCCGATTTGCGGCGGCCTTCGTGATGGCCGCGCGATGACCATGGGTGGCCGCGAGGTCAAGCTTGCCCGCCACGGCTTTGCCCGCAAGCAGGAGTGGAAGCTCGAGGAGCAGAGCGACAACATGGTTGCGCTGAGCCTAAGCTCTGCCGACCATGCCGAGTTGCTTGAGCAGTACCCGTATCCGTTTAAGATCGCTGCTCGCTACACGATCGATTCGGAAAAGGTGGCCGTGTCGTACGAGGTGACCAATGAGGGCACCGAGGATATGCCATTCTTTGTGGGTGGTCACCCCGGCTTTAAGTGCCCGCTCGACGAGGGCGAGTCCTATGACGACTATGAGCTTCGTTTTGATCAGCGTGAGGCCGCCGAGCTCTGTACTGCCGTTCCCTCGACGGGCCTGATTGATGTTGAGCATCGCAGTAAGAACCCCATGATCGACCAGAACCTGCCGCTTACCCACGAACTCTTCGACTTCGCGGAGACCATCTTCGACGTGCTCGAGAGCCGCGTGGTTACGCTGACCAAGAAAACCGAGGACAAGGGCGTGCGCCTGACGTTCCAGGATATGCCGTACCTGATTGTGTGGAGCAAGCCCGAGGGCGACTTTGTGGCCGTGGAACCGTGGGGCGGCCTGTCCACCTGCTCCGACGAGGACGATATTCTGGAGCACAAGCGTGGCTGCCTGGTTGCCAAGCCGGGGGAGACCGTCACCCGTGGCTTTGAGATCGAGATCCTTTAACGAGCTATCGTATGTTTGGGGTGGGCCATGCCGCCCCGGAACAGGAGTTCAATATGATTCTGACCGTTACCATGAACCCGTCGATCGATACGCGCTATCAGCTCGACAAGCTGATCATCGACGACGTGAACCGCGTGACGCCCGAAAAGACCGCTGGCGGCAAGGGCCTCAACGTGAGCCGCGTGTTGCTGCAGCTGGGTGACGACGTGCTCGCGACCGGCCTGCTTGGCGGTCACATGGGTGCCTATATGGCCGAGCTCATGGATGCCGATGGCGTCAATAATGACTTTGTGCCCATTGCCGGTGAGACGCGCATTTGCCTGAATATTCTGCACGAGGGTAATCAGACCGAGCTGCTGGAGAGCGGTCCGCAGATTGCGCCTGCCGAGCTCGAGGCCTTTACGGCAAAGTTCGCCGAGCTTGCAGCGAAGGCGGATGTTGTGACGCTTTCGGGCTCGCTGCCGCGCGGCGTCGATGCTGGCTACTATGCCGAGCTCGTCAAGATCGCCGAGGAGGCGGGCGCCAAGGTGCTGCTCGACACCTCGGGTGCATCGCTGGAGGCTGCGCTGGAATCTGACGCTAAGCCTGAGCTCGTGAAGCCCAACCTGACCGAGATTAACGGCCTGCTGGGTACGTCCTTTACGACCGATGATGTCGATGCCCTGCGCGAGGCGCTTGCCGCCGATGGCCGCTTTGCCGGTATTCCCTGGGTCGTCGTCTCGATGGGCGCTGCCGGTTCGGTGGGCTTCCATGAGGGCCGCGCGTTCCGCGCCAAGACGCCCGCGATTGCGGCTGTGAACGCGACGGGTTCCGGTGACTCGACCATCGCCGGCTTTGCGCATGCCATTGCTGCTGGTGCCGACGACGTCACGGTGCTCAAGACCGCCAATACCTGCGGCAAGCTCAACGCCATGGATCCCAAGACCGGCCACCTGGTCATGGACCGCTGGGACGAGATCTACAACAGCGTTGTCGTGACTGAACTGTAGGGTTACGGCGTTTTATCAAACGCCGTAACGGCTCGACGCTGCAAACGCCCCTAAGCGGCAATCTGACGTTCAATCGTCGGGCATGACCAGAAGGTCAATGCCCTCCTCTTTCACGTCACCTTGCTCGCTTAGGGGCGTTTTCGCTGACAATGCCAAGGCAACGCCGATGTCTTGGTCGCAAGTAGTCATTGGGGACGTTCTTGTTTGACTAGTCGTTTAAGAACGTCCCCAATGACTAGCCAATAAAACGGCGCCCGTCGGCGATGTTGCCGGCGGGCGCCGTTGTCGTGTGGGCGGTTGTGTCGTGGCCGCTGATGAGGCTCGAACTCGTATGCTACAGCGAGTCGATAAAGCGCTGCTGGGCGGCGCGTCCGGCCTCGTCCCACTTAAAGACGCCGGCGTTGTCGAGCACGTGGCCAAACACCACGCCAACCTCCTCGTGCAGGATGCCGATGGCGCTATCCGCCGTAAGCTCGTCGGCGCGGCGGGCATAGACGTCCTCGGCCCACGCGGCATGGCTGCGGCAAAGGTCGTCGCCCTCGAGCGCACTGGCAAGGTCGTAGCTGGTATCGGCTTTGGCTGCCAGCAGGTGCTCGCGGACAGCGCCGAGCTCGGGAACCAGGCGCGGCGGAAGAATAGCCAGGCCCATAACCTCGATCAGGCCGATGTTCTCCTTCTTAATGTGGTGATACTCGGCATGCGGGTGGAAAACGCCCAGCGGATGCTCGTCGGTCGTGATGTTGCAGCGAAGCGCCAGGTAGGCCTCGTAGATTTCGCCGCCGGCGTTGCCGCGGGAGTCTACGCGGCGAATGACGGGCGTCACGGTATTGTGCGCCACGCCATCGGCTGTGTGCGCGATGACGCCAACAGACTCATCGCTCCACTCGCGCCAGGCGAGGATAATCTTCTCGGCGGCATCGAGCAGCTGAGCGCGGTCATGCGAGCGCAGGCGCAGCACCGAGAGCGGCCACTGCAGCACGGTGCCGCTGACCTGGTTAAAACCGGGCACGCTAAACTGCGAGACCTCGGCGGCATGCATCATGGGGAACTCGTGCGCGCCGCCCTGGAAGTGGTCGTGCGAAAGAATCGAGCCGCCCACGATGGGCAGGTCGGCGTTGGAGCCAATAAAGTAGTGCGGGAACAGGTCCACAAAATCGAGCAGGCAGGTCAGTCCCTTACGGTCGACGTGCATCGGGCGATGCTCGGAGCTCATGGCAATGCAGTGCTCGTTAAAGTACGCGTACGGGCTGTACTGGAAACCCCAGCGCTCGCCGTTGAGCTGGATGGGGATAATGCGCAGGTTTTGGCGAGCGGGGTGAGCGCCGCCGTCGGCTGCGGCGGAGCGTCCGGGATAGCCCTCGTTTTCGATGCACAGCTGGCAGGCGGGATACTTCTCGCCCGTGTTCTTGGCGGCACCTGCCGCGGCGATATCGCGCGGGTCCTTCTCGGGCTTGGACAGGTTGATGGTGATCTCCAGGTCACCCCAGTTGGTGGGGGTGCTCCATTTGATGTTGCGCGCGATAGCGGCGCGGCGCACGTAGCCGGCGTCGCAGCACAGGCCGTAGAACCAGTCGGTCGCGGCGCGGGGCTCGTTGACGCCCATACGTCCGTTGAACTCCTCGTTTACAACCGAAGGCCTCGGCATGAGTGCACCCATGATGCGCATGGCGATGCGGTCGCGGCCCGATGCCGTGTCCTCGACAGCACCATTGGCAACGGCGGCCTCGGAAAGCGCGGCAAGCGTGCCCTCCAGGTCAAAGTCGGGAAGGGTAGCGGGGTGCAAGAGCGAAATCTTCTCGGTCTTGAGTGCCCAAGCCATGTCGAGTGCGGGGCCCGTGGCGCCGATGCACTCCAAAATGGTGTTGTATGCCCAGATGCGATCGTCTTGGCCGATCATCGATCGGTGGATAGCGTACTCGATCAGGCTCTGCGCGGCCTCGCGCACGTCAGTCATTACAGCCATGCCGCGTAAGCCCCCTTGTCAGAGATAGCGTAGTGGCGGGCAGAGCCCTCGCCCAGCCAGCCGTTCATCTTGGTAATGAAGGTGTCGACCAGGTCGAGCGGCACGAAGGCCTGGATGGTACCGCCGAAGCCGCCACCGTGAATGCGAACGGCGCCGCGGCCGTCGAGTACGTGCTCGGCTAGCGCCAGGGCATACATGGAAGGCTGCTCGGAACCCAGTTTGGCAACAACATTCTGCAGGTACATGGCGGAGCTGGCGCCGGACTCGCGCGTCAGGACCAGGAACTGGTCAATGTCGCCGGCGTTCAGAGCTGCCCAGCGCTTATCGACCAGGCCGTTCTCGAACCAGTAATGAACGGCGCGCAGGCAGGCTCGGTCACCCAGCTTGGCGCGCAGCTCGGGGAGCTTGGCGTCAAAGTCGGCAACGTCGACCTCGCACAGGCGTGCCTTGCCAAACTCGGCGGCGACGTCCTGCATCTCGCGCGGAACGGCGGCGTAGTCGTCGGTAGCTGCCACATGGTCGGCGCCAACCTTAACGAGCACGAGCGCGTAGCCGTGATCCTCAAAGTTGAGCTCGAGCTTCTGGGTCTTAGGCTGGGCCTGATCCTCAAAGTCCATGTAGGCAAGGCCGCCCAGGCACACAGCGGCCTGGTCCATCAGACCGCAGGGCTTGCCGTAGTAGTTGTTCTCGGTTCGCTGACTCATCTGGGCGAGCGCGACGGGATCGATGGCGGGCGCGCCCCAGAGCGTCTCCATGGCACGGCCGTACGCGGCCTCGACGGCGGCAGAGCTGGAAAGGCCGCCGCCCGAGGGGACGGAGCAGGTGAAGGCGAAGTCGAAGCCCTGGGGCTCAACGCCAAGCGCTGCGACCTCGTGGGCCATGCCGCGGACGAGGCTCGCGGACGTGCCCTTCTCGGACTCCTGAACGTCTAGCTTGTCGAGCGCGATCTCAAACGTGGGGTAGCCCTCGTCGGCGACGCGAATCTTGTTGGTGTCGGTCGCCACGGCAATGCCGTCAACGGCGACATCGAGCGAGCCGGCGATAACGTGGCCACCCTCGTGGTCGGTGTGGTTGCCGCTGATCTCGGAGCGGCCGGGCGCGTGCACATAGAGCACCTGGCGATCGCCGATGGGGCCAAACTCCTCCTCGAACAGCTTGGTGAGCGTGGCGAATGTCTTTTCGTCGGGGGTGGTCATGGGAGTCCTTTCCTTGGCGCATACTGACGAGTTTTCCGTCGTAGTGAGTACGTTAACAATCTGAAGGAACGTGAACTCAGCATCTACGATGCCGCACGTTACGGGCTATGTTAACGTACTCATAACACAACACTTATCACTTTTTGAGAATCTGGTAATCGGTAGAAATCCAGCCGTGAACGGTATTGCCGTATGGACTTATAGAGCAGAAGAGTTGCGGATTGAAAAAGTAGAGTACGTTAACATGCGTCCGACGATAGCGGGCTTCGGCGCGGGGCGTATTTCTGCCCGGGCCGGCATTCACGCTATTCAGATCTCGCAAGGGTGAAGGTGATCCTGTGGCAAGGCGCCCGTCCAACGATACCAGTTCGCGTCCGGTCTCCATGGCCGACGTCGCCCGCGCTGCTGGCGTTTCGCAGCAGACGGTTTCGCGCGTCGCCAACGGCTTGCCCAACGTTAACGAGCAGACGCGCCAGCGCGTGCAGGCCGCTATGCAAGAGCTCGGCTTTCGTCCGAGTTATGCCGGTCGCTCGCTGCGCGACGGCCGTTACCATTCGGTCGGCCTATGCATCAACGATGTCACCAAGTTTGGCAACCTCTCAATGATCGACGGCATCGCCAGCGCTGCTCGTGAGCATAATTGCGCCATCACGCTGGTCGAGATGTCCAAGACCGAGGAATTTTCGCTTGCCGAGGCAACGCGTCGTATGGCCGCATTGCCGGTGGACGGCATCATCATCGGCATGAGCCGCATGGCGCCCGATTTTGAGACGTTTGATCCACTGCCGGGCATTGGCACGGTCATCGTTACCATGTACGCGCACCCGCGGGTGACCACGGTCGACTCCGATCATTACGGCTGCTCGCTCTTGCTTATGGATCACCTGTTTGAGCTGGGGCACGAGCAGATTCGTTATATCGGCGGCCCGTCGTTCTCGGTCGACGAGCAATTTCGTCGCGCCGGTTGGCAGGATGCGCTCGAGCGTAAACACATCGAGCCGGCAGAGCCGCTCGAGGGAGACTGGTCTGCCAACAGTGGCTACGAGGCCGGCAGATATCTGGCCGAGCACGACCGCACTATGACGGCGATTTACGCGGCAAACGACCAGATGGCAAACGGCGCAATTGCAGCGCTGCGCGATAGCGGCCTGCGCGTGCCCGAGGACGTGAGTGTGGTGGGCGTTGACGATTCACTCGATGATTTTGTGGCGCACAACGAGCTCACGACCGTGCGATTCGATCTACATCAGCGCGGACGCGAGGTGTTTGAGCATGCGGTTCCCGAGGCGGGTACGGCGGGCAAAACCGTTGCCATTCGTATTCCCGGCCAGCTCATTATTCGACATAGCACGGCGATACCGCGCGCATAGTTTGCGCAGGTAAACGGCGATTTATCGTATTTCAATAACAATCGGTATGGATGTCGGCAGATAACAGCTGGGATACTGCCGAGTGTTATGATAGACGGGTTCTTTTGTCTATCTAGGAGGCTTTGCCTGATGGAGATCACCAAGGATATCCGCTACATCGGTGTCGACGATCACGACATTGACCTGTTCGAGGGCCAGTACGACGTGTCCGAGAACGGCATGGCATACAACAGCTATGTTATCTTGGGCGATAAAATCGCTGTCGCCGATTCGGTTGACGCTGGCTTTGTCGACGAATGGCTCGGCAACCTCGAGGCCGCGCTCGATGGCCGTACGCCCGACTACCTGGTCGTCCATCACATGGAGCCCGATCACTCCGCCGGTATCGCCGCCTTTATGGAGCGCTATCCCCAGGCACAGATTGTGGCCAGCATGGGCGCCTTCCGCATGATGGTCAACTACTTTGGCACCGACTACCCCGAGCGTAAGATAGTCGTCAAAGAGGGCGACGTACTCGGCCTGGGTGGCCACAGCCTAACGTTTGTCTGCGCCCCCAACGTGCACTGGCCCGAGGTGATCTTCTCCTACGAGTCTACCGACAAGGTGCTCTTTAGTGCCGACGGCTTTGGCAAGTTCGGCGCCAACGACATCGAGGACCCGGAAGGCTGGGCCTGCGAGGCGCGCCGCTACTACTTTGGCATCGTCGGTAAGTTCGGCAAGTTCGTGCAGGCCGTGCTCAAGAAGGCCGCCGACCTGGACATTCAGATTATCTGTCCGCTCCACGGCCCCGTGCTGACCGAGAACCTGGGCTATTACCTCGACACCTATAACACCTGGTCGAGCTACCAGCCCGAGGACGAGGGCATCACCATTGCCTACGCGAGCGTCTACGGCCACCTGAAGGCTGCCGTTGAGGAGCTCGCCGCAGCGCTCGAGGCCCGCGGCCAGAAGGTTTCCGTCTTTGACTTGGCTCGCGACGACATGGCCGAGGCCGTTGAGGATGCGTTCCGCTACGACCGCCTGGTGCTCGCCTCCATCACCTATCAGGGCGAGATCTTCCCGTTCGTGAGTACCTTTATCCACACGCTTGCCGAGCACGCCTATCAGAACCGTACGGTGGCACTCGTCGAGGCCGGCTCCTGGGCGCCCACCGCTGCCAAGGTTATGACCAAGGAGCTCGAGGGCATGAAGGACATCACCCTGGCGCAGAACAAGGTGACCGTCCTGGGTTCGCTCAACGACGCCTCGCGCGCCCAGATTGAGGCCCTCGCTGACGAGCTCTCCAAGTAGCGATATATCGCTTTTAACGCTCAAACCACCACATAGGGGACAGGCACCTTTGTGGTGGTTTTTGTTTAAGCGCCGGCGATGACGAGATTTGGGCGGGCGTCGTCGACGGTCTCGGCGATTGAGGTGGCGACGGCATCGTCGGGGTCACGGTCCATCACGATAGTGTTGACGTCGGCAAGCTCGGCAAAACGGTACATGCCGCGTCCGTTGACCTTGCTGCCATCCATGAGGGCGACGTTTTGACGGGCGGCACCGACCATAGCCGCTTTGGTTTCGGCCATCTGCGGAAAGTCGGTCGTAAAGCCGCAGCCGGGAACAAAAGCGCCAGGGCACATGACAGCAAGGTCGGCATGGACCATTTGGAGCGCCTGCATGGTAAGTGGGCCGTACAGATAGCGATGACCTTTGCGCAGTGCCCCGCCCAGCATGACGACATCGACCGAGGGCATGCTCTCGTCGATGTAATCGGCGATGGTAATGTCGGCCGTGATGACGGTGATGCCATCGCGCTGGTCGAGGAGCCGGACGAACTCGAGCGCTGTGGTGCCCGAGTCGACGAGCAGCGTGTCACCGTCATTGACGAGCCCGATGGCGCTTTGCGCGATGGCCTGCTTGGCGGCGACATTGACGTTGATGCGGCGATCCTGGGTGGATACGGTCAGGCGTTTGTGGAGCGATACGGCACCACCATGTGTGCGGCGCAGCTTGCCTGCTTCGGCGAGCGCGTCCAGGTCGGCGCGGGCGGTGACGGAGGACACGCCAAAGGTTTGGGCGATTTCTGCCACTTGCACCGAGGCGTTATGTTCGAGCATCTCCATGATGGCGGAACGACGCTCATCGGCGAAAGCTCGGTTTGTTGCATGGGCCATGTCTGCTCCATTCTCGGCTAAATTTGCAGGAATTGTGTTGACTCTATTTTCGTTCATTTTCTTTTTGAGTAAGAAAACACCTTTCGATTACTTATCTTTTCTATAAAAGAAAGACGTTTAACGCCCAAAATTCAATATCGAACACGCCCACTCAGCTCCAATTCCTTCCGTTTACTTTTCAAAAACGACTGTATTGACCTGCATGGGCTCAATATCTCGCACATGCAGAGCCGCTGAATTTCATACAATGAGCGCAGCAAAACGCAAAGTAAAACGCCTTGCGGACACGTACGCCCGATGTCCAGATGCGGGCGAGGGAGAGGAGCAAACGCTCATGGCACTTGTTACCACAGAAAAGATGCTCAAGGACGCTCAGGCCGGCCACTACGCCGTCGGCGCGTTCAACGTCGAGAACCTCGAGTTTGTTATGGCCGTTCTGGCCGCTGCCGAGGAGACCAAGTCCCCCGTCATCATGCAGACCACCCCGGGCACCATCAAGACCGCTGGTCTGGACTACTTCTACGGCATGGTCAAGGCTGCCGCCGAGCGCGCTTCCGTGCCCGTCGCTCTGCATCTTGATCACGGCGATGGCTATGACCGCTGCATGCAGGCTTTCCGCACGGGCTACACCTCTGTCATGATTGACGGTTCGCACGAGTCCTTCGAGGACAACATCGCCCTGACCAAGTCCGTCGCCGATGCTGGCCGCGCCATGGGCGTGCCTGTCGAGGCTGAGCTCGGCAAGGTCGGCGGCAAGGAGGACGACGGTCCCGCGGTTGAGGGTGAGAGCCCCTACACCGATCCGGCCGAGGCCAAGGAGTTCGTCGAGCGCACCGGCTGCACCTCGCTGGCCATTGGCGTGGGCACCAGCCACGGTGTGTACACGAGCGATCCGCACATCGAGCAGTCCGTGGTCAAGGCCATTCGCGACGCCGTCGACGTGCCGCTGGTCCTGCACGGCACCTCTGGTGTGCCCGATGAGCAGGTTGCCGAGGCCGTGAAGAACGGCATCTGCAAGGTTAACTACGCCACCGAGCTGCGTCAGGCCTACACCAAGGGCTTCATGGCCTACATGGCCGAGAACCCCGCCTGCTTCGATCCCAAGAAGCCGGCCAAGGAGGGCATGCGTGAGATCACCGAGCTGGTTAAGATCCGCATGACCAACCTCAACTCTGTGGGCAAAGCAGAGTAACAGCAAGGGTACTCCGACTCGCTACATATCCCGGGGAGGGACGAGGGCTTAGTTCCCCAATCGTCCTCGGGCATGCAAAAAGCCTCGCTGCGCACTTCGTGCGGCGAGGCTTTTTGCCCCCTGCGGAAAGATTGGGGAACTAAGCCCTCATCCCTCCCAAGCTGACCTACTCGAGGTCGTCGCCCTTGTGGCGTTAGGTCTGAAAATAATAAGAAGCCTTCGCGCTGCGGAATGATTTTGGAAACTAAGTACGGGGGCCCGCCCAAGTCGTCCTGCTCAATCGCCCTTGTGGCGTTGGGGCGGAAAGGGTGGGACGCGTGGGTTATTTGGTTGTTAGGGTTAGTAGGTCGTTGGGGGTTTTGAGGTTGTAGGTGGCGTTTGGGATGTCTTGGTGTGATCCCCATGCCGCTCTGGCAAAACTGACCCCTGCTGAAGTTGCGCATTGTTCGTCGTAGACGGTGTCGCCAACGTAGACGACGTTGCCAGGATTCGCGCCCGTACGCCGGAGATATTCGAGCATGGGTGTGGGTGCGGGTTTATGTTCGGTTGTGTCTTCGACAAGGATGATGTGCTCAAAATACTTATCGAAACCAAGGGGTGCAATTTCTTTTGTGTATTCGTCGCGCGCACGTGAGGAGACGATGCCAAGTTTGCAGCCGCTATCGGCGAGTGTTGCGATGACTTCAAGCAAACCTGGAAACACGCTGATGGTGCTTTTAAAGCTGGCGGCAACTTGGCACCAGCGATCCAACGTTGCCTGCGAGTAGATTCCAAGTTTCTCAAGGGCATCCTTGCCGGGTATGCCGAGGGCAAATTCAAGCTCGTGTCGGGGGAGCGTTTTGCCGGTCTCTTCTTGGACAATCTGGACAAGCGATGATAGAACGCTTTCTTCTGTATCTGCCAATGTCCCATCAACGTCAAATACGATATGGTCAAAGTGCTTCATATGATTTCTCCTCTCTGTTGTTTGCCTGCAAGTTTGATGCGGTGACAGAAGAAAGGCTAGCGGGATTTCTGCCTGGTGCTATCGAGATTCTGCCTCGCTGCTCGATAGCTCGAAGGAGTGCATCCCATTTGTTCTTTAAATACCTGGCCAAGATGGCTTGCTGTCGCAAAGCCGCATTGGCGCGCGACTGTCTGGACCGTTCGCGTGGTGTGTGCCAAAAGTTCGCAAACACGGTTTACGCGGTATGCGCGCAGATATGCCGCCGGGGTCGTTCCTGCGCAAGCTTCGATAATGCGGTAACACTCTCTTTCGCTTACGCCGGCTGCAGATGCCATCTGGGGCACATCTACAGCGGCTGCATAGTTTGCGCGGATATAGTCCAGGATTGCCTTGAACTGTACGTCGCGGCTGGTCATCCAAGAGGCGTTGTCGGAGAAAAAGAGCGGTTCGGCCTTGGCGTAAATCTGAATCCAGAGCTCTGACAAGCTATTCCGAAGCGCCATCTCGTTCTGCGGCCGTTGAAGGTCGTGGTTAAAGGAACTCTTTAGCAAATCGATAAAGGGCATATCGTCGGGGTTGGTGGGCGACCATTTGAGCACATCGACGCCTCGACATTGCAGCAAAGGATTGATATAGCGCTTTTGAAGGCGTCCCGCGGGATCGCCGAGCATCGACGGCTGAAAGATATGCAACATTTGAATGGCTGGTGCCGAATTGGGTGATTGCAGCGTGCTGTGCAAAACGCCGCCGTTGATAAAGCCGGCGGACCCTTCCTCAAAGCGTACGTGCTCATGAGCCGCGCGCGTTCGATAGTCAATCGCTCCCTGCTCCATGTAGAAAAGCTCAACCTCGGAATGCCAGTGCCAGGGGACGGAATTGCCCGGATAGCGAGCGAATTCTGCGCGTTCGGCAATATAGGGCCAGTCTTCGGCGGTCTCGGGAAACGCTTCCTCGCGTCCTCCGCGGTGCAATTCTATGTGATCCATGTTTCGCATGGCATCAGTATAAAGCGCGATGGGCTTAGATTGCTCTTGCCTGTTCGGGGAACGCCTTGTCTAGGGATGCTTGGAGCTTTTCGAAGGATGCTCGTAAGTTGAGGCTCTGATCGGCTGAGCGCTTGGTTTTTGTGGTGGGGGAGTCGAGGAGGCCGTTTCTCTGTGTCGGGGGGAAGGAGAAAAGGTTTGCATGTTTTAGGGATGGCTGCTGTGCTGCGTCATTGGAAGAATGCATGCTTATGCGGCCTCCTCGATATCCACCAAAAGGATGCGCTCGGGGTTTGCTGCTAGGTCCCGTGCGCTGGCTACATAATGCCGCGGCTGCCGCAAAGAAGCGCTAAAGAAAGGCTTAACCTGGTTTGGTGTTACGATGAAACTGCAGGTCAGAGGTATCGAGTAACACTCTTGAAAGGTTTTGAGCTTAAGGGCTTTCTAAGGTTTGTGACGTGGATGTGGCGCGGACGTGCGTAGCGTGTGAATGCTCGCTGTTAGCGCTGCGGCTCTGTGGCGCGCACCTGCTCGATGACCTTTTCCATCGTGGCGTCGATGCGGTCTTTTTTGAGTTCGCATTCCCAGATGGTTATGGGCGTCCAGCCCATTTGAGTGAGCGCTGCCACAGCAGCACGGTCGCGCTCGACGTTGCGACGGAACTTTGCCTCCCAAAACTCAACGTTGCGCTTGGGCTGGCTTGGGTTGCACTTGGGGCAGCGGTGCCAAAAGCAACCGTTGACGAAGATGGCGATCTTGCGGCCGGGGAAGGCGATGTCGGGCTTGCCGGGTACCTTCCATTCCAAACGATAGCCCGTAAGGCCCGCGGCCCGTAGGCGCTGACGTACGAGCAGCTCGGGCTTGGTGTTGGCGCGCTTGTTGCCCTTCATGGACTTTTTGATGGCGGCGCGACGGCGGACCAGTTCGCGCTCGTCAGCGGAGAGGTCCGAGGTATCGATGCCGTCGAGCAGACCGGGCTTGGGACGCTTTTTGCTGCGGCGTTTAGGTGCGCGCTTGGGTTTGGTGGCGGGTTTGTCGGTTGTGTTGGGCGCGGTGTCATCGGCGGAGCTTGCCTCAAGCCGATCTTCCTTTAACTCAATCAGAGCATCAATGAGCCCCTTGTCGGCGGGCATCCATTCCACCGTGGCAAGCGAGGTGCGTGGAATCCAGCGGATATCAAGCTGGCGGTCGTGTTTCTGGGGCTCATCGGATTCATCGGCGAGCGAGCAGTAGTAACACTCCATGGAGAGATGGAAATCGGGGTAGTCATACTCAACGGTGTAGAAATCACGCAGGTTGGTGACTTTTACCTGTAGCTCTTCCATAAGCTCGCGGCGCACGGCGTCTTCGGGTGTCTCGCCGCGCAGAAGTTTGCCGCCCGGGAACTCCCATAGTCCCTGCATGTTGCCGTAGCCGCGCTGCACGGCAAGCAGCTCGTCAGATCCTTCCTTGCGAATGATCCCAGCGGCAACATGAACAGTCTTCAACAGGAGTCCTTCCTCAACATCATTACATGACGGGGTAGTCTTTTTGGGACGGGGCTTTTTTAGCTGCCCTATGTCAAATGCGCCCTCATGCCTCAAAAGCTACGGATGGGGCGGCAAAAAAGCCCCGTCCCAAAAAGACTACCCTTACCTTACGCAACGGTAAGGCAAGCGTAAGCCATATCGATGGTAGCCGACTCGGCTCCTTGCGACTATAGATGCCGTAGACTAATCGCAAGAAAGGACTCGGTATGCAAACCACGCAAACGGCGACCCCGGTACTGGAGGTCGCGCATCTCGAAAAGGTATATGGAGCACTGGGCAACGTGACCCGCGCGCTCAA
>CATWKM010000026.1:0-27505 GCA_958351385.1 uncultured Collinsella sp.
ATGAGCGCCATGGCTCGACAGCGCATCGAGCTGCGCGCGCGGCACATACTTAATGCGGACGTCCGCGGCGTTGAGATCGTCGACCAAGCGCGACAAGGCAGCATCGCGCTCCCCGCCCTCGGCGATGAGCGCGCACTTGACGGGAAAGCCGGTACGCAGTGCCTCGGCGGCAGCACGACGGCCTTCGATAAACTCGCCCTTGGGGACCTGAATGTTGTCGCGGTTGCGATCTCGCTGCGGACGCGCAGCCTGGGCTTGGGAGCGCTCGCACTGGCCCTTGGAAGCGACAGCGCGGTCATTGCGGCGAATCGGACGCGAGCCAGAAGCAGCTTGCTTACCTCCACGCGGTGCACGCTTGCGATTGTCGGCCATAAAACGGCCTCCTTTAAAAAAATTTTCAAACAAAACAAAAGAAGCGACCGCTTAAGACGAATAGCTCAAGCGGTCGGTACGGGTTTTCCAAGTGTCCGAGATGGCCGTGAAAGAGGAGCGACGCGTACTTGAGTACGCGAGCGACGGTTTGAACGGCAAGGTCGGGTGCTTGGGAAACCCGCGGGGATTAGAGAGTCTTAATACGGGTGCCGGCGGCAGTATCCTCGATCGTCAGGCCCAGGTCCTTGAGCTGGTCGCGGATGGCGTCGGCCAGATCCCAGTTCTTGGCGGCGCGGGCCTCGGCGCGGGCCTCGAGAATCTTGGCAGCGGCCTCGTCCACATCGTCGCCCGTGTAGGCGACCAGGCCGGCGGCAACGCCTAGCAGACCCAGCGGCAGCTCGACCTTGGGCTCGGGGAGCTCAACGCCAAACGTATCGAGCAGCTCGACCAGCGTATCGGCGGCGGCAAGCGCGGCGGCCTTGTCGGCAGCGTCGCCCGCCTGCTCCAGGTACTGGTTGCACTCGGTCACAAAGCCAAAGACGGCACCCATGGCACCAGCGGTGTTAAAGTCGTCGTCCATGCACTCCTTAAAGGTGGCACGGGTCTCAGCGGCCTTGGCGGCAAACGCCTCGGATGCTGCCTCATCGGCATTGGCCGTCGCATGGTTCGCAGCCCAGCGCAGGTTCTCGACCGTACCGGCGATACGCGTGAGCGAGTTCTCGGCACCCTCCAGGCGCTCCCAAGAAAAATCGAGCGGCGAGCGATAACTCGTCTGCAGCATCAACAGGCGCAGGGCGGCAGCGGAGTGCTGCTCGAGGACCTCGGCCAGCGTAAAGAAGTTGCCGAGCGACTTGGACATCTTTTCACCATCGACCAGCAGCATGCCCGTGTGCATCCAGGTGTTGGAGAAGCCCTGGTGCCAGGCGCAGGTGGCCTGAGCGCACTCGTTCTCGTGATGCGGGAAGGCAAGGTCGGAGCCGCCGCCGTGGATGTCGATCGGAGTGCCCAGGTAGCGATGCACCATGGCGGCGCACTCGGTGTGCCAACCGGGACGGCCCTTGCCCCAGGGGCTCGGCCAGCTGGGCTCGCCGGGCTTGGCGGCCTTCCACAGGGCAAAGTCGAGCGGGTCGTTCTTGTCCTCGTTCTCCTCGATGCGCGCGCCAACCATAAGGTCGTCGATGTTGCGGCCCGAGACCTGACCATAGTTGGGATCGCTGCGCACGGCAAAGTACACATCGCCGTTATCGGCTGCGTAAGCGTGGCCCTGCTCGATAAGCGTCTTGATCATGGCGATCATGGGGCCGATCTCCTTGGTGGCGCGGGGGCGCACATCGGGATCGAGCACGTTGGCGGCGCGCATGACGCCGATAAACTTGTCGGAGAACTCCGTCGCGACCTCGGCGGCCGTTCGGCCCTGCTCGTTGGCGCGCTTGATGATCTTGTCATCGACATCGGTGAGGTTCTGGGCGAACGTGACCTCGTAGCCGCTCGCGATGAGCCAGCGACGAATCACGTCAAAGCTGATGAACGTGCGGGCATTGCCGATGTGGATGTTGTCGTAGACCGTGGGGCCGCACACGTACATGCGGACCTTGCCGGACTCGATGGGCTGGAACTCTTCCTTTTTATGGGTAGCGCTGTTGTAGATACGCATTCGTTACTCCTTAACGGTTTTCTGTAGCAGGCAGACGGCCCAGGCACCGATTCCCTCGCCCTGGCCTTCCCAACCGAGCTTTTCGGTCGTAGTGGCGGCGACGCCCACGTTTTCGACGTCGACGCCCAGGGCATGGGCAAGGTTGGCGCGCATGGCATCGCGGTGCGGGGTGATCTTGGGTTGCTGACAGGCAATGGTGCAATCGGCATCGACAAACTCGAAGCCCAGTTCGCGCGCGT
This sequence comes from uncultured Collinsella sp., assembly GCA_958351385.1. Classification (GTDB taxonomy): domain Bacteria; phylum Actinomycetota; class Coriobacteriia; order Coriobacteriales; family Coriobacteriaceae; genus Collinsella. The sequence continues at coordinate 2,266 of CATWKM010000026.1, forward strand.
AGTCCATCACGCGAGCGAGCAGCACCATCGAATCGGCACCCTCATAGGCGGGGTCGGTATCGGGGAATAGCTTGCCGATGTCTCCCCCGCGGCAGGCGCCCAGAATGGCGTCGGCCAAGGCGTGCGCGAGCACATCGGCATCCGAGTGGCCCAGCAGGCCGCGCTCGTAGGGAATGTCAACACCGCCGATGATACATCGACGCCCCTCCACCAGACGGTGGACGTCGTAGCCATGGCCAATGCGCAGGTTACTGAACATGGGGAAGGTCCTCTCCCTCGGCCATACGGCCAAGCAGAATCGCGGTTACGGGACGAAGGTCCTCGGGCACCGTCACCTTTAGGTTGTCGCGTGGGCTCTGGACGCAGCGGACGCGCCCACCCATGCGCTCGACCAGCGATGAATCGTCGGTACCGATAAAGCCCTCGGCAATCGCCGCGGCGTGAGCGCGCTTCATGGCGTCGACGCTAAAGATCTGCGGCGTCTGCGCGGCCCAATAGAGCTCGCGCGGCGGCGTCTCGACGATGTTGTCGCCATCGACGATCTTGAGCGTATCGATCGCGGGCTGACCGCACACGACACCGTCGAGGGCACGGTCGCTCACGAGCACGTCGATAGCGTGGTCGATAGCCTCGGTCGTAATGAGCGGACGGGCGCCATCGTGGATGGCGACATATTCAAAGCCCGCCGGCACCGCGTGCACGCCGGCGCGGGTGGAATCCTGGCGGGTCTCGCCGGCATCGGCAAAGCTGATGGGCGTGCTATACGAATACGGGCTGATGGCCAGGCGGCGCATCTCGGCACGACGCTCGGCAGGGCAAACCACGACGATGTGGCCGACCTTATTGCTACGGTCAAATGCGCGGATGGACCAGCTCATAAGCGGACGACCCGCTACATTGACGAGCTGCTTGCCACCGGGGTTACCAAAGCGCTGGCCGCTGCCACCGGCAACGACCACGGCGCATACGGGCGCCATTATGCGCTCCCCTGTTTGGTGCCCTTCATGCGGTACAGGGAGTCCGCAAGAATGGCAGGGTTGTTAACGCCAAAGTCGCCCAGGCGCTCCGGATCCTCGCTGATGTCGTCCATGAGCTCCTGCAGCGATCCATACTCGTCGACGATTTTCTCGGCCACGCCGTCGCGCACGACGGACACGCGCGAAAGCGTGCGCAGGCCCAGCGGTGTCATGACGGAGTCCTCGTCCAGGTCGTCGTAACCCAGAACCGCCGCCACATGCTGCGGGTCGGACAAGTCCTTGGGCGTCATACGGCTCAGGTTGGCGCGGATCTTTTCGGCATTGGCCTCGGAAGAATCGCTCGCGTAGTCGCGAATCATCAGGTCGTACTCGGTATCCATGCTGGAGCCGGCGAGCTGCTCGAGCTGCATCTGCACGAGCTTGCCCTGGTTGCCCAACTTGACAATGCAATCCTTAAGCTCGGTCTTTGCCTGCTGCATGATCTCGAAGCTCGAGAAGATACCGGTAATGTCGGCGAGCGTAACGTAGTCGTCGAGCTCGAGGGCCGTCAGACGCAGCAGGGAGCGGTCGAGCGACTGACGGGTAGTCTGGAGCGTGGCGACGAGCTGGTTGACCGAGCTCATGATGGTGGTGACGGGCTGGATCTCGTAGCTCTTGCCGTGAACGTACACGTTGACGACGGCACGACGGGCCGAGACCGAGATCACGATGGCATCCGTGAGCACCGACATGCGGGCGGCGGTGCGGTGACGCATGCCCGTCTCACTCGTGGCGAGTGAGGGATCGGGATTGAGGTGGAAGTTGGCGCGCAGGATCTGGGTGAGGTCGCCGTCGATGACGATGGCGCCGTCCATCTTGGAAAGCTCGAACAGGCGGTTCGAGGTAAACGAAATGTTGAGCGGGAAGCCGTCGTTACCAGCAGCGAGCACGTTTTCGGTGTCGCCGACGCAAATAAGAGCGCCCAGGTGACCAGCGATGATCATGTCGAGGGCGGTGCGGATCGGCTGGCCAGGTGCCGTCAGGCGGATGGCCTGTTCCATACGCTTTTGCAGCTCGTTCTTATCCAAGGCATCGCTCCCATCGTATACGCTCCATAAACGTCAATAAGTTTCTCACGGTTTGCCTCTGTGACGCCCGCAAAATCCGATGCTTACAGAATGAGCGAACACAGCTGAGAGCCCCAATCCAAATGAGCTGCTTATGTGGTAGCATCGGGATTCGCATAAATGAGGGAGTAGTCGCGTGATCGGGTTCGCCTCCGGTGGCGCGGCAAGTCAACACACTGGCCGATGCGGCCTGGCTTGCCTTAATGAACGAGACTCGTGGCTGTGCGCGCAACGCGTACGCCACGGGTCTTTTTTGTTACTCCCCCAAGAGGTACACGCGGGCCCGCCCGCAGAGAGGGAGCCAGACTATGGGACTCGCAGAGCTCGTACTGCTCGCCGTTGGCCTTTCGATGGATGCCTTTGCCGTATCCATCTGCAAGGGCCTTGGCATGAAGAAGATCAACCTTAAAGTCGCCGTGGTGCTCGGCCTGTTCTTTGGCGGCTTTCAGGCCGGCATGCCCGTAATCGGATGGGCGCTCGGCAGTCAATTCATGGGCATCATCGGGCCCATCGACCACTGGATCGCCTTTGTCCTTTTGGCCTTTATCGGCGCCAAAATGCTGTGGGAAGCCTTTACCGAAGAAGAGGATGAAGGCGACGGCAAGGATGCCGAAAAGATTGACCTGGCAGAATATCTGATTCTTGCCATTGCCACCTCGATTGACGCCCTAGCCGTAGGCATCTCGTTTGCGGCGCTCTCGGTTGACATCGTTCCCGCTGTATCGCTTATCGGCGTCACAACGTTTATCTTCTCCGTCGCCGGCGTGGCGATCGGCCACACCTTTGGCGCGCGTTACGAAAAGCCCGCCACCATCGTGGGTGGCATCGTGCTCATCCTCATCGGGCTTAAGATCTTGCTTGAGCATCTGGGGATTCTCGCGATATAAAAAACGCTTCTCATAAGCTCAACGTCAATGTAGAGGTCTCATGCAGAGTTTTGCATAATGCCTTTTCATGCAGACTTTTGCATGTCATACTGATATGCAAAAGTCTGCACGTTAGGAGATCGCCGTGGATACCCTTCCCATCACCACACCGCGCCAAGCTGGCATCTACGTGCGTCAGGCACGCGAGGCTCAGGGTCTCACCCGTGCCGCCCTCGCTAAAAAGGCCGGTGTTTCGGAGCGCCTGCTCGCATCGCTCGAGCTAGGAGACGCCACTGGCATTCGACTCGACAAGCTGCTGACGATTTTCAATGCTCTTGGACTGGCACTCGCCGCTCAAGGGGATATCGACGAAGCAAAAAACGAGCGACCAGTCGACGCCCCGCATGCCAATCCGCTGCCTCGCAGCATCCCCAGGCGCCATCACACTCAACGTCCTCATCATCGCAACCGTCGTAGTACCGCCATTCCGGCTCTTGCAGATGCCCCCTTTACATCCGCACTTTACGACGAGATCTTCGCCGATTTCGCCATGTCCAATCTCGGAGTCTCGATTGCCGCAAACGCATCTAACCAAACCAAGCCCGAAGGGAAATAGCCAATGGCCAGAACATCACTTCGGACCATTATTTGCGGCGTACCTGCGGGAACGCTCACGCAAGATGAGAACGGTCTTATCAGCTTTACCTACGATCATGACTATGACGGACCAGCCCTATCGACCAACATACCCGTATCGAATCGCACATACGGACAACAGGTCATGAATCCGTACCTGTTTGGCCTTCTACCCGACAGCGAGGACCAACGAAAAGCGATTGCCGCCGAATTCAACGTTAGGCCCAACAATCCCGTTGCGTTGCTCAGCCATATCGGACTCGACTGTCCGGGCGGAGTGCAGTTTTATGCCGAAGAAGATGCCGACGCCGTCCTGCATCGCGCTGGCGAATACCGCCCTATAGACGACCACGAAATTGCTCTCCGTCTCAAGTCGATCAGAGATGACCACGATGCATCGTGGATGGGTCTAGATGAAAGTTGGTCACTTGGAGGCAACCAGGGCAAGTTCGCGCTCGCGTTCATAAACGGCCGCTGGTGCGAATGCATGGGCTCCTCGCCCACGACGCATATTTTCAAAAATGGCGTTAACGGATTTAAACTCGAGGCTCTCAATGAGTTTGTCTGCATGAAAAGCGCCCAGCGCGTCGGTATCGCAACGGCAAACGTCGAATATCGTATGTTTGAGGACGAACCTACCCTCATTGTTGAGCGCTATGACCGCGTGAAAGTCGAAGACGGAACGATCTGGCGCCTACATCAAGAAGACCTCTGTCAGGCACTTGGGGTGATGCCCGCCCAAAAGTACACGGCAGACGGCGGCCCGACCACACGCGACATTCAAGAGCTCCTCGTAACTACGAGCCACCATCAACTTAACCTGCATCTGTTTACGCAGATACTGTTCTTCAACGCCATTATCGGCGCACCGGATGCGCATGCGAAAAACTATTCCCTGCTCCTTGGAAACGACGGCGCAGCCATGATGGCTCGAATGTACGATGTCGCGTCGGGTTTGGCGTATGAGCGAATGCGCCGCCGGGCACGCCTCGCCATGAGCGTTGGCGGCGAAAATCGTGTGGGGCGCATCGGTCCAGGCGCTATCCGCCGATACCACGGTATGGGCGACCCCGCGCTGGAGGCGGCGCTCACCGATGCCGGGCTATCCGAGAAGTTTTGCTTTGCGACCATGATGGATCTCGCCTACGAGGTGCCCATTTGTATGGAAGAGATCATGGACGAATACGCCGACCTGCCCGGCATGGCGGACCTGCGCGAGCATATGCTCGGCCCCGTCCGCGAAAACTGCCAGCGCACCCTCGACCTCATCAAGGCGGATATGGGCTAGGCGCCAATCAATCCACATTTCTTAAAAGAAGAGGGGGGGCACCCGTCGCAAAAGTTCGGATGCCCCCTCTCGTAATGTCATTTGCAATCCGCTAGCACGTGGCTCGAACTGCTGCTAGCGCGACCCTTACGCGGCAAGGCGCTTGAGGACGTCGATGAGCAGCTCGTAGAAGCGCTCGGCAGAAGCGAGCTCCATGCTCTCGTCCGGGGTGTGGACATCGGAGAGCGTCGGGCCCACGGCGATGGCGTCCAGGCCGTGCAGGGCCTCGGCAAACAGGCCGCACTCAAGGCCAGCGTGAATGGACTCGATGCGCAGCTCGGAGCCAAAGAGCTCGCGATAGCTCTCGACAAAAACGTCGCGGACCGGCGAATGCTCGGCATAGCTCCAGCCGGGATACTCGAACTCGAACTTGGCGTCGAAGCCCAAGACATCGGCCAGCGTCTGCAGGCGGTCCTTGAACTCGTTCTGCAGCGAGGTGATCGAGGAGCGCGGGGACAGCATGATCTTGACCTGGTCGTCGGAAGTGGCGACCACGCCGATGTTGGAGGAAACCTCGACGGAGCCGTCGGTGGCGACGTTGCGGCGAATCACGCCATTAGGGGCAAGACGCAGGGCGCGGATGAGGGCAAGCGCGGACTTCTGATCCATGGCCTCGACCTCGGCGTCGTCGGCAATCTCGACGGTGCAGGTAAAACCGGGGTCGAAGACCTCGAGCTCGGCAGTGACGTCGGCGATGATGTCCTTTGCGATCTGGGCCGCGGCCTCGGCGGCAGCGTGGTCGGCGTAAACCAGCTCGGCCTTGCACTCACGGTTGATGGCGTTATCCTTAGTGCCGCCGTTAAAGCTAACGATGGCGGGCTCGCCGGCGACCATCAGGCGGTCGATGATGCGGGCCATGATGAGGTTGCCGTTGCCGCGCTCCAGGTTGATATCGTTGCCGGAATGACCACCCAGTAGGCCGGAGATGTCGAGCGTGAGGGTGCTGCCGGTCTTGTGCTCGCGCACGATGGGGCAGGTGTAGGTAACAACGACGCCGCCGGCGCAGCTGACGGTGGCAACGCCCTCTTCCTCGGAGTCGAGATTAATCATGGTGCGGGCGCTAATCCGGGACTTGTCGAGAGTCTCGGCGCCGACCAGGCCAGTCTCCTCATCGGTGGTGAATACGCACTCGAGGGCCGGATGGGCAATCGAATCGTCGTTGAGCACGGTAAGCATAAGCGCGACGGCGATGCCGTTGTCGGCGCCCAGAGTGGTGCCGTTAGCGGTGAGGACGCCGTCCTTGACAACCAGATCGATACCGTCGGTCGTAAAGTCGTGCTCGACGGAACCCAGCTTGTCGCACACCATGTCGATGTGACCCTGCAGCATGACGGTCGGGGCGTTCTCGGCGCCGGCAGATGCGGGCTTGCGAATGATGACGTTGTAGACCTCGTCCTGATACACATCGAGACCGCGCTCCTTGGCAAACGCGACCAGGAAATCGCTGATGCCCTTCTCGTTGCCAGACCCACGGGGGATCGCGCTGACCTCCTCAAAGAAATGGAACAGCTGGGCGGGCTCGTAGCCAGTAATCTTGTAATCCATGGTGCCTCCTTGGCGCAACTGGTTAGACAGTAAGACATGCGACTTGTATATTCCCAGACTTTGTGTGCATAAACCAGTCGAAAACGCCGAGCGCCCTCGCATCATCGGCTAACGGCGGGGAAACGCCACTTTATTATGATAAAGCAGGTTAGACGGGCCGCGCCGAAGGGACGTTTGACCCTTCAACCAACCTCAACGCTTGATCAACGTTTATGCATACGCCATTAGTATGTTTAATGAGATTTACTTTGAACGAAGGGGCCTTTTCAACAGAAAAAAGGGCGCTCCTTTGGAACGCCCTCGTAGACACAAGGTTTTGTTACGCCCTACAGCGCGCCAGAGCCGGCTTGCATCATGCCGCCGGGGCCCGAGGTCACGCCGCCGCTCACGGGCGCGGCGTTGCCGGTGTGCGGTGCTGCCGGGGCGGTATCGCCACCGAGCGTGCCCGCCGGACGCGGTGCCGGGATCTCGCCCGCGCCGTGGCAAAAGACAAACTTGCCGTCGGCCACGTCGCACAGGACGGTATCGCCCTCGCCCCACTCGCCGGCCAGCAGCTCCTCGGATAGCGGGTCCTCGATGAGCTTTTGAATAGCACGGCGCAGCGGACGCGCGCCATTGGTAAGATCGGTACCCTCGGCCACGATCTTGTCATAGGCCGCATCGGTGAGCTTGATGTTCATGCCGTTGACAATCAGGCGCTGACGCAGGTCGTCCACCAGCAGGTGCGCGATCTTGGTGAGATTCTCGCCCGAAAGCTTCTGGAACACCACGATGTCATCGATACGGTTGAGCAGCTCGGGACGGAACAGGCGCTTGAGCTCGCCCATCGCACGGCCGCGGATCTCACTCGACGTGAGACCCTGCTCGCCGGTGGTGCCAAAGCCCACGCTCGCATCCTGCGCAATCTCGCGGGCGCCCACGTTGGACGTCATGATGATCACGGTATTGCGGAAGTCGACCGTCTTGCCCTGACTATCAGTCAGGCGGCCCTCCTCCAGCACCTGCAGCAGGATGTTGAAGATGTCGGGGTGCGCCTTCTCGATCTCGTCGAACAGCACGACCGAATACGGGTGACGACGAACGGCCTTGGTAAGCTGACCGCCCTCGTCGTGACCCACGTAACCCGGAGGGCTACCGATAAGCTTGGAGACCTCGAACTCGCTGCCGAACTCCGACATGTCGAAGCTGATGAGCGCGTCCTTGCTGCCAAAGAGGTACTCGGCGAGGGTCTTGGCGAGCTCGGTCTTGCCTGTGCCGGTGGGACCCAGGAAGATAAAGCTGCCGCCGGGGCGACGCGGGTCCTTGAGCGGCGAACGGCTGCGGCGCACGGCCTTGGCGACGGCCTCGACGGCCTCGTCCTGGCCGATAATGCGGGTCTTGAGCACGCTTTCGGTCTGCAGCAGGCGACGGCTCTCGCTCTCGGTGAGCGAGGAAACCGGCACGCCAGAGGTCACGGACACGATGTCGGCAATCTGACTCACGTCGATGGTGAGCGGGCTGGCGTCGAGCTCGGCGGTCCAGGCGGCCTTGACTTCGGCGAGTTCAATCTCGGCGGCCTTCTGCTGCTCGGTGATCTCGGCGGCCTTGTTCATGTCATCGCTCTCGGTGGCCTCCTGCGCGGCGGCCTTGAGCTCCTCTATACGATGCTCGGCCTCGCGCACCGGCTCGGGCGCGCGATTCGCGGCGATGCGAGCGCGGGCACCGGCCTCGTCGATGAGGTCGATGGCCTTATCGGGCAGGAAGCGATCCTGGATGTAGCGGTTGGAAAGGTTCGCGGCGGCCTCGATAGCACCCTGCGTATAGCGCACATGGTGGTGTTCCTCGTAGCGCGGCTTGAGCGCAGTCAGGATCTTGACCGTGTCCTCGACGCTCGGCTCCTCGACATCGATGGTCTGGAAGCGACGCTCGAAGGCCGGGTCCTTGGTGAGGTACTTGCGGAACTCCTCGGCCGTGGTGGCACCGATGATCTGGAAAGCACCGCGCGCGAGCACGGGCTTGAGCATAGAGCTCGCATCGATAGAACCCTCGGCAGAACCGGCACCGATGATGGTGTGCATCTCGTCGATAAACAAGATGACGTCGTCGGCTTCGGTCGCCTCCTGGATCACGTTCTTGAGGCGCTCCTCAAACTCACCGCGATACTTGGCACCCGCGACAAGACCCGGCAGATCGAGCGTCCAGATATTCTGGTTCATAAGATTCTCGGGCACATTGCCAGCAGCAATCTGTTGCGCCAGGCCCTCGACGATGGCCGTCTTGCCCACGCCGGGATCGCCCAGGATAAGCGGATTGTTCTTGGTGCGGCGCGAAAGGATCTCCATCATGCGCTGGACTTCCTTTTCGCGGCCAATCACGGGATCGAGCTCGCCGTCGCGCGCCTTTTGCGTGAGGTTGGTAGCGAACTGCTTGAGCGTGTCGGTGCCGCTCCCCTTTTGCTGAGAGGCATCCGAGCCGCTAAAGAACGGCAGGCCCGCACCGGGACGACCAGCACCGGCACCGGCGAGCGGACGCTTCTTATCCTGGTCCTTGGCTGTGAGTTTCTCGATAGCCTTTTTGATGGAGGCAGACGACACACCCAGACGCATGAGGATGTCCATGGCCATGCCGTTGCCCTCTTCGACGATGCCGATCAGCAAGTGCTCGGTCGACACGTAGGTCTGGTTGTTCTCACGCGCCACGCGGAATGAACGCTCCATCACGCTAATAACGAGCGGCGTAAAGGCAAGCTTGGCCGCCTCGGTCTCCTCACAGGGCTCGGGAACCGTGGTCTGGACCTCTTTGAGGGTATCCATGATGTCATCGTAGGAGATATCGAGCGAGCGCAGTGCCTCGGCGGCAATACCCTCGTCCTCCTTAGCGAGCGCGAGCAGCAGGTGCTCGGTGCCCACCTTATTTGAGTGCAGATCGAGCGCCTCTTGCTTGGCCATGGACATGACCTTGCGCGCGCGATCGGTAAAACGGTCTAACATGCTAGTTCCTCTTAGACGAGCTAGTTTTTCAAACGCAAAGCGCCACTCGTGGCGGCGCTTTGGTCTCTTTACCCATATGGAGTATATGTTAACCGCTGGGGCCTTTTCCGCATGCAGCCATACGACAACGTCTACAAAAAAGGAATCGCCGGGTGCGGCGGGAGCTCTAGGTTAGAGGCTGTTGCCTAGCAGGCAGGCTCGGCGTCCATGCTCTCGGCAACGTCATTGACGGCATCGGCAACGGGAGCGCCCGGCATGCGCACGAGCTCCATATGCTGCTCTTCAAAGACGGTTCCCATGGGGAAGGCGCGGCGGAAGACAAAGCGAGCAACCGGACCAGCCACCAGCAGGTTCCAGGGCAGGGCCATGATAAAGTTGCGCGGAATGTTGATGAGCCACATCATCGGCAGCATCTGCAGGTTTGCAAGCGGGCCGCCGGGCATATGGAACAGGCCTTCACACGCGCCGTAGAGCGACATGATGATAACCATGGGAACGACCATGCAGGAGCTGACGGCGAGCGTCATGGCAAGCGGCGAGCTCTTGCCCGGCGTGACCAGGAATTTAAAGGCGAAGCCCTTAGCAAGGGGGCTGGCAACAAACCAGTCGCAGCACATGGCAAAAACGTAGGCAACGGGGAAGCCGAGCCACGCGGCGGCAACAACCTCGCCGTCGATGGCCCCATGCTGCAGGGCAACGTTGTAGATGCTCATCCAGAGCACCATGCAAAAGCACATGATAAAGGTAAACAGCAGGCTCTCTCGTTTGTTGATAGGCATAAAGGGCATGGTCCTTTCTGTGTTACGCCGCTACGCCACGCAACAAAAACGGGCGAGCAAGATGGAGCTGTTGGGACTTCATCTCGCCCGCCCGTGGTACGTGCGTCTGCGACTACTTATGTGGTGAAACCAGCCTAGCACGAAAAGCACGCGCTTCGTAAGCGTTGAGTTTATGAAAATGCAGGGCACCAATAATCCCCCGACCCCATAAGTTGCGGTGGAATACGGACTGTTTTGACCCTTTAAGCAGCAATTCAGTCTCTATTTCACCGCAACTCATTTGGTGCAAGGGGGACAGGTTCATCTGCACCAACTTGGTGCAATGTGACCTGTCCTCCTTGCACCAATTAGCTGGTGTGGCGCCAGCGAGGGTCGGTGAGCGTACGCGCCACACCCAGGCCAACGGGCAGAAACGCTACAATGAGCACTGCACGCACAAACCAGCCGAGCATATTGACCGTGTCGAAGGTGCACATGTAATACATCGAGCGATACAGATACAAGCCCGGCACCATAATGACAATCGATGGCACCGTGAGGGCGATACGTGGGTAGGTGAGCTTGATTTCGGCTAAGCTCGCGAGCAGCCCCGATACCAGCGCGCCGATAAACGCTGCCGCCTCGGGAGGCATACCTACGCTCAGGCCCAGAAAGGGAAACAGCGTCGGCGCATCGACAAGCGTAAGGCGCAAGGTATTGGACACGGCGCCGATCAGCCCAGCTGCCGCGGCCATCTTTACCGGGCTGTTGAACATCACCGAGAAGCCGAATACGCCAACAAAGCTCATCACCACGCGCAGGAGCGTAAGGGCAAGCGGCGAAAGGCCGAGCGGGGCAAAATCATCCGGTGCCAGCCCCACACACTCGGCAACCATCCAGCCCACAAGGGTCGCCATCACAATAATCGACACGGCATACGAAAGACGCTCAATGCCGCTTCGCATATCGAGCTTAGCGATGTCGAGGCCTGCCGTAATGAGGGGAAAGCCGGGAATCACAAAGAGCATGGCGCCGATATAGCCTTCTTGGTGCGACATTGCCCCCGGTACGACCTGGCCAAGGCCGAGCAATGCCAGCAGATACGAAACGCAAGCGAGCGCAACGCCAATCGTCAGCGCGCTAAACTGGCCAAGACCCTGCTTGAGAATATGAGAGCGAGCAAAGTTGCCAACACCAGCGCCTACGAATGCGCAGGCCATCTCGATAGGGCCGCCGCCGAGCAAAAAGACGAAGGCGCCGCAAGCACAAGCTGCCGCAAGGCCCTGTTGCCAGGGAGAGTAATCGGGTTTTGAACTCTCAACGGTCTTGAGCATCTCGTGGTATTCGTGCACGGTAAACCGGCGCCCATACGTCTCGATTTCCTTTAGGAAGCTCTCCATCATCCAAATGCGATGGGTATTGACTCCCGTTGTGGGCAGGCTGACAACCTCGTTAAAGCAGTGGCCATCTTCGATGCAGGTGCACTCAAACGACAGAAGACTTAAGTCAACGTGGACGGTGACACCGAGTACGGCGGCGACGCGATTCATGGTATCGCGTACACGCCAGGCACCCGTTCCGCTCGCGAGCATAAGCATACCGGTGCGGCAGATGATGGATGACTTATCGGTGAGCGGCGCATCGACGGCAAGCTCATCGCCTGCCGTCACGATCTGGTGCCAGTCAGTTTTCATATGGAGTGCGCCGGCACGAACACCGTGGTGCATGGGGGCTCTCGAAAGCAGCGAGTCAAGGCGCGAAGACTGTGGGGACTCCGTTGATTCGTCCTCAACCTCATCAGTCTCTTCATCGACCAGATCAAATGAGTCAAGCGATGCCGGCTCGCGACGATCGATTAGCTCCTCATCCTCATCGTCAAAGTAATTGAACTGATCGAGCATGTCCTCTTCGATTGCACGCTCGCTCGCGTCGTCCATATAGACGCTCCCTTCCTACCGACTAACCCCCATCCTAGGCAGCAACGGCTAAAGGAAACATAAAAGAGACGACTGTCATGCATAGAAGGCGCAAACCCCCAATGCGTCGGTAGATCCCCAACGACTAGGACTGTCCCCAAGTGCCGGCAGAAAAGGAACGTCCCTAAGTGCCAACCAGGGCAACACCGCAGATAGAGGACGGACAGCGAAAGCCCGCCAGAGCGAGCAAGGTGCCTTCAAGCAAAATGGCGCCGCAGGTTGAGCATAAGTCAGCGAGCGGGCCGCATTTGAGACAAGGTGACGTGAAACGAAAGGGCGCTGACCTTCTGGTCGCGCCCTTGAAGTTGAACGTCAGATTGTCCAAATGCGGCCCGCGCAGCGTCGAGCCGTTACGCGGTTCGTAGAACCGCGTAACCCCCTAGTACATCTTTGCGCCGGCGGGAATAGAAGCGTCGAGCTGGATCAGGTTGAGACGCTCCTCACCATCCTCCTCGTGGATAGCGCTGATGAGCATGCCGCAGCTGGGAATGCCCATCATCTTGCGCGGAGGCAGGTTGGTGATGGCGAGCAGAGTCTTGCCGACCAGGTCCTCGGGCTCATAATAACCGTGAATGCCGGAGAGGATGGTGCGGTCGGTGCCAGTGCCGTCGTCGAGCGTAAAGTTCAGCAGCTTCTTGGACTTCTTGACGGCCTCGCACGCCTTGACCTTCACAGCGCGGAAATCGCTCTTGGAGAAGGTATCAAAGTCGACGAACTCCTCAAACAGCGGCTCGACGGCGATCTTGGAGTAATCAACCGTGGGCTTGAGCGGCTTGACGAACGGGCTCGCGGTGTTGCCGGCCTCGGCAGCCTTGGCGGCAGCGGCACCGGACTGGAAACCCTTCTCGGGCTTCATGTGCGGGAACAGTAGCACGTCGCGGATGGAAGCCTGGTTGGTGAGCAGCATGACCACGCGGTCGATACCGATGCCGATGCCGCCCGCGGGAGGCATACCGTACTCGAGGGCGCGCACGTAGTCCTCGTCGTACTCCATGGCCTCGTCGTCGCCGCCAGCCTTCTCGGCCATCTGGGCGGCAAAGCGCTCGGCCTGGTCGATCGGGTCGTTGAGCTCGGAGAACGCGTTGGCGTACTCGTGACCGGCGATAACCAGCTCAAAGCGGTGCGTCAGGCGCGGGTCGTCCTCAAAGCGCTTGGCAAGCGGGCTGACCTCGATGGGGTAATCGCAAACGAACGTGGGGTTGACAATGGTGTCCTCGCCCAGCTCATCGTAGATCTCGGCGATAATCTTGCCGGCGGTCCACTCGGGCTTAATCTCCAGGCCCTTCTCGCGCGCGGCGGCAGCAAGCTCCTCGACCGGCGTGTCGATGGTGACCTGCTTGCCGAGCACGTCGGAAACGATGTCGGTCATGGGACGGCTGGCCCACTCACCAGAAAGGTCGATGGTCTGGCCCTGGTACTCGATGACCTCGGGGTTGCCGATGGCCTTGTTAGCCGCCTTAATGACACCCTGGGCGAGCGCCTTCATGCCCTCGAGGTCGGAGAAGGCACGATAGGCCTCCATCGTGGTGAACTCGGGGTTGTGGGTAAGGTCCATGCCCTCGTTACGGAAGATACGGCCGATCTCGAACACGCGCTCAAAACCGCCGACGATGCAGCGCTTGAGGTGCAGCTCGGTAGCAATGCGCAGGTAGCACTCCTGATCGAGCGCGTTGAAGTGGGTAATGAACGGCTTGGCCGTGGCACCACCCTGGATGGTCTGCAGGATGGGGGTCTCGACCTCCATGTAGCCGTCGGACTCCATAAAGCGACGGAAGGTGGAGAGAATCTGCGAACGCTTACGGAAGGTCTCGCGAACGTCGTCGTTGGCGATCAGGTCGACATAGCGCTGGCGATAGCGGGTCTCCTTGTCGGAAAGACCGTGGAACTTCTCGGGCAGCGGACGAACGGCCTTGGAAAGCAGGGTCGCGCTCTTAGGGGCAACGGAAAGCTGGCCGCGCTGGGTGCGCACAACCACGCCTGTCACGCCCAAGATGTCGCCCAGGTCGAGGGACTTGAGCGTATTCCAGGCAGCCTCGTCCATGTCGTTGATGCGGCAGAACAGCTGAATCTCGGCAGTCGCATCGCGCACGACGATGAACATGATCTTGCCCTGACCGCGCTTGGCGACCACGCGGCCGGCGATCTTCACGACGTCCTCGGTGTCCTCGCCATCGGCAAGCTCGGCGTACTTAGCCTCGATATCGGCAACGTAGTCCTCAAGCTCAGAGTGCTCGGGATAGGGGTTCTGGCCCGCCTCGAACAGGGCGGCGCGCTTGGCCAGGCGGGTGGCGCGCTCGTCGTTGAGCGTCGATGCCTGATCTGCGGCGTTCTGGTTCTCTGCCATAAGTTAGCTCCTCAAACTAAAACGCTCCCCAGGATTCGGTCCCAGGGAGCGAAAACATACCTTTACGCGGGACCGTGGTCTAGCGTGCAATCTTGGCGATGGTGTAGACGCGAGTCTTGCCGGAAGGCGTAACGACCTCGACGGAGTCGCCCTCGCCGTGACCGATGATGGCGTGACCGACCGGAGACTCGTTGGAAATCTTGTGCTCGAGCGAGTTGGTCTCGGTGGTACCGACGAGCGTGACTTCTATGACCTCACCGTTGGGATCAATCAGAGAAACGGTAGAACCGATGGAGACGGTCAGATCGCCCGTGGTGGCAGCAACCTGAGCGTTGGCGAGGATGGCCTGGATCTCGGCAATACGAGCGGCGTTCTGGGCCTGCTTGTCCTTGGCGGCATCGTACTCGGAGTTCTCCGAAAGGTCGCCGAACGCGCGGGCTTCCTTGATGTCCTCGACGATCTCCTTGGCGTAATCGCCCTCACGCCAAGCGAGCTCCTCGACGAGCTTCTGGCGGCCCTCAGCGGTCAGTACGATCTGGCTTGCGTCCATACGGATATCTCCCCAACTCTGATCAAACAATCAACTGTCAACAAAACGAAAAAGACCGGCTAGCCTGCGGGCAAGCCGGTCAGGTGCTCACCCCAAAGGGATGGGACTACTCTGCGTCCGCGTCGCTGTCCTCTGCCTGCTTCTTCTTGGCAGCAGCGAGCTTGGCCTCGAGCTCAGCGATCTCCTTGTCCTCCTCGGACTGCTCGACCACGACCTCCTCGGCCTGCTTGGTCTCGGCCTTATCGTCGCCCTCCATACCCTCGCGGATATTCTTGACGGTAGAGCCGAGAGACTTGCCGAGCTTCGGCAGGTTCTTGGGCCCGAAGATAATCAGGACAACGACGAGAATAATGATGAGCTCAGGAGCCCTCAGTCCAAACATGTAGACCTCCACAATACAGCGAGACAAGCTCGAATGAGTATACCGCGGGTATCGCGGTATCACAACAATAGCTAAAAAAAGGGACCGCAAGAAGCGGTCCCTCCTCATGCTCTGGTCGGGTTGACTGGATTTGAACCAGCGACCCCTGCGTCCCGAACGCAGTGCTCTACCAAACTGAGCCACAACCCGTTAGCTCGACTATAGTAACAAAGATTTCCGTCGTGTGCTAGAGAAATTTTTACTTCTTTGGCACTTCGATGCGAACCGTGTTGGGAATGAGCTCCGTCGCGCAGGACCACCAGCCGTTTTGCTGGGCAGCGTCGGCAAGCCTTTCGGCCGTGGCGGCGGTGTCGCAAATGGCAAATGAGCAGGCACCCGATCCGCACACATCTACAGCAACGGTGCCGTCCTGTTTACGCAGCCAATCGAGAACCGTTTGTATCTGCGGCTCCATCTGTGCGGAAATGACACCCAGGTTGTTATGGATGAGCGCATATGCCGTCTCGGCATCACCAGCATGCAAGGCAGAAGCTATCGCGCCGGGCTTGTCTGCAGGCACCGGAGCCTCGTCAAAACGTCGATAGGCTTCAATTGTCGAAACGCTTGCCTCGCGCGGCTTGACCAACACGACGGGCGTTGCGGGCAGCGCGGGATACTCAGTTGCCAGCACGTCTCCCCCACCTACGTAGAACGCAGGGCTCGCGTGCAAAAAGAACGGGACGTCAGCACCAATACCCCGCGCAATGTCGTCGAGCGCGGGGTCGGTGTGATCAATTCCCCAGAGCTCCGCCAAGGCGACAATGACCGCGGCCGCATCCGTCGAGGGGCCGCCCAAGCCGGCGCACAATGGAATGCGCTTCTCAATCGTCACGCAGATGTTTGCCTCGCGACCATAATGCTCGGCCATAGCAACCGCAGCCCGATACGCCGTATTCTTTTGCATGGGAAAATCTGATGCCGGAACCGTCTGGACGGTCAGCGCCTGCGCCGGCGCGACCGTCACGGAATCGGAAAGACCGACGGCTGCCATCAGGGAATCGACCCTGTGGTAGCCGCGGTCATCGCGCTCGGTATGAACCCCCAGGTAGAGGTTAATCTTTGCCGGCGCGGAAAGAGTCAGGGACCGATCGGTCACCGTTAGTGCTCCTCGAGCTGATTGCCGAGCGGGGTAAAGATATGCTCGCCGCTCTCGGGGTCGAACAGCTCGACCTGACCGGTGAGGACATCGATATACTGGTAGGACTGACGCGACTTGCGCCCGCGGCGCTCGTCGACCTCGACGATAAAGACGGCGGGGTGGACGCTCTTGATGGTGCCCATGCGCTCGACGACGCGGGTGCGGCCCATGTTGGCCTTCACCTTGACGCGATCGCCCACCATATCGGTCAGCTTCTCGTGGATGTCGTCGACGTGATTGACTTCCATCTCTTCCATGAACAGGGCCTCCAGAAGGTGCAATTCAAAAAGGGGATAATACCCCTAACAGAGACAAAACACTAATACTATAGCACCCTGCTGCCGCCATACGCAAGTAGCTAATTTGGCTACTTACAGATTGTCGGTATCGAGGACGATGGTGAACGGACCGTCGTTGACCAAGTCGACTTTCATATCGGCGCCAAAGATGCCGTGCGCCACGTGTTCGACATCTTTGCGAACGAGCGTCAAGAAGTACTCGTAGAGCTCGTTGGCAACATCGGGGGCGCCGGCATCGGTAAACGATGGGCGGCGGCCGTGACGGCAATCGGCGAACAGCGTGAACTGCGACACTACGAGAACCTCGCCGTCGACATCGGCAAGTGCCAGGTTGGTCTTGCCGTTCTCGTCCTCGTTAATGCGCAAGCCGCGGAGCTTGCCCCACAGCTTATCAGCCTCGGCGCGCGTGTCGCCGTGGCCCACGCCCAACAGCACCAGATAGCCACGCCCAATTTTGCCCACGTACTCGCCGTCGACCGTCACGCCGGCGTTGAGCACGCGCTGAACCACCGCACGCACGGCCTACTCCTCGCCCGTCAGTTTGGCGGATAGGTGCTCGAGCGCATGGAATCGATGGCTGATGGCGTTCTTCTCGTCCGCCGTGAGCTCGGCCATAGTCTTGCCCGGCGTATCGACCGGCAGGAACAGCGGGTCGTAGCCAAAGCCGTGATCGCCGCGGCCCTCGTGCGCGATAACGCCCTCACAGGCGCCCTCGCCATAGGTGACCAGGCCGTCCGTATCGATGAGCGCAACGACGCTCATAAAGCGCGCGGTGCGGTCCTCGTCTGCCACGCCTTCCAGATTCACGAGCAGCTTGGCATTGTTGGCGGCATCGTCGCCGTGAACGCCCGCGTAGCGCGCGCTATACACACCGGGCTCACCGTCCAGCGCGTCGACGACCAGGCCCGAATCGTCGGCGATGGCCATGAGCCCCGTCTCTTCGACGGCAGCCTGCGCCTTGATGATGGCGTTCTCCAAAAACGTCGTGCCGTTTTCCTCGGGGTCCTCAAAATCGCCCAGCTGGCCGAGCGCCACAAAGCGAACCTCGGGCATGACCTTGCCTAAAATGGCCTCGATCTCGGTGAGCTTATGGGCGTTGCCCGTTGCCACGACAATGGTCGCCGCCGGGTCGAGGGTGTCGATGTCGATCTTCTCTAGTGCCATGACTGGCCTCCTTGTCTCTATAGCAATGCCGCCCAAGGGAAACTGGCCTCGAGCCCTCTCCCCTCCCTGGCGACAGAAACCTTATACTTCGACGTTTTCCCAGATAAAACCTACCAAAATTAACATCCCTTTTTGGCAGGTTAGGCGATGGCTTGGCGCTGAAGCTCGATGAGCTCGGCGATGCCTTTGTCGCCCAGGTCGAGCAGGGCGTTGAGGCGCTTACGGTCAAAGGGCGCCTGCTCGCCGGTGCCCTGGAGCTCGATCATCTCACCGGTGTCGGTGGCGACGAGGTTCATGTCGACTTCGGCATGGCTGTCCTCGGAATAATCGAGGTCAAGCAGCGTATTGCCGTCGACAACGCCCATGGAGATGGCGGCCACCTGGCCGGTAAGCGGGATGCGCTCGATTTTGCCCGCCTCGACCCACATGGCGAGGGCGTCGTGCAGCGCCACCCAGGCGCCGGTAATGCTCGCCGTACGCGTACCGCCATCGGCCTGGATCACGTCGCAGTCGACGGTGACGGTGTACTCGCCGAGCGCCTTCATGTTGACGACGGTACGCAGGCTGCGGCCAATGAGGCGCTCAATCTCCATGGAGCGGCCCTTGCGGTTGGCGTGCTCGCGCTTGCAGCGCTTGCCGGTCGACGCCGGCAGCATGGCGTACTCCGCCGTTACCCAACCGGCCTTGGCGCCCTTGCGCCAGCCCGGCACGCCCTCCTCGATGGTGGCAGCGCACAGCACGCGCGTATCGCCGAACTCGGCCAGGCACGAACCGTGGGCGTGCTTCATGACGCCACGGGTGAGCTTAACGGGACGCAACTCGTTGGCGGCGCGGCCGTTGGCGCGGTTGACCTGCATGTACTCCATAGAAAGATCCTTTCGGCAAAAGGTGAAGGTGGGTCTTTGGTCGGTGACCTTATATCTATTTCAGTTCGTCGATATCGATATGTTCAATGCTCTTGAGCGGCTGACCAAAGATAAAGCTGCCCGCCACCGCAAACTCGGCAATGTTATCGGCCGTCGTGGCAAAACGATGCTGCGGCTCAGCGGCGTCGCCCGCCAGCTGCTCGCGGCGCATGAGGATATCGGTCAGCTCGCGCGTGGTCTCCTCGGCGGAACTTACGACGCGTACCCCAGGCCCCAGCGCATGGCGGATAGGTCCCACCAACAGCGGAAAATGCGTACAGCCGAGCACCACGGTATCGATACCGTGGTCGCGCAGTGGCTCAACCGTGGCACCCACCAGCGCACGCACGGCAGGCGTATCGAAGATGTCCTCGTTCTCAAGCCACTGCTCTTGCAGATGCGCACCCGAGGCGAGCTCGTGTTCGACAACCTCGACAAAGCTCGAGGCGGGGCAGCCGTATACGTCGACGCCGGCATCTAGATCCTGAATGGCGCGCGTGTAGGCGCCCGAGCGAATGGTGAGGTTGGTGGCGAGCACGCCCACGCGACGCGAACGGGTGCTGTTGATTGCCGCACGGGCACCCGGCGCGATCACGCCGATCACGGGAACGTCGAGCACCTGCTGGGCCAGACGCAAGGCCGCAGCTGTCGCCGTGTTGCAGGCGATGACCATAATCTTGACGTCGTGCTTCGACAGCCAACGGCCCGCCTGCAACGCAAACGAGCGCACCTCATCCTCGGTACGCGTGCCGTAGGGGCAGCGCTTGGTGTCGCCAAAGTAGTAGACGGACTCGTGCGGCAGCGCCGTCGCGATGGCGCGCGCAACCGTCAGACCGCCCAAACCAGAATCGAACACGCCAATCGGGCGCGTGTCGCCTGCCGGATTCTCGATATCGGACATTACCTCACCAGCCTCTCTCGAAAAGACATGTCCAAGTGCGGCGGCGGCGCGCTACGAACGCGCCGCGACCAGCAGCTCTGCCGTCGCCGCCCAACCGTCGACAATTTTGCCACGCGTAACGAAAGCGTTCTCGCAAGCAGCCAGGAACTCGGGCGCGCCGGCGCTCGTCAGGCCATTCTCGACCAGGCAGAACGTGCCCACGTGATCGGCCATGTAGAAGTCGGACTCGGAATCGCCGAGCGCGAGCGTCTCCTCGCGCTCGATCCCCAGGTGCTCGCAGAAGCGCGCAATGGCGACGCCTTTGTTGAGGCCCGCGGGGTTGATGTTGAATGCGCGACCGTCCTCGACGCGATCGAGCTCGAGCGTCGTCGGCTTGGACAGATGCGTCAGGTGACCGTTACAGGCCCACACCAGGCCACAGCCGGCCTCGTCGAGAATGGCCTGCGCCTCGTCATCGGGGATGTCGCCGCGCATGCCGACGGTAACCTCGCGGTACTTGTAGCCGGTCGACATGTCGTTGTGATACTCGATCTTGTGCGGCCAGCGGGCGAGGATCTTCTCGCACACGCCAGTCTGCTCGATCACCTGGTGCGGCGTGAGACCGCAAGATGGGTCGTAGGGCATGTCGCCGGTCAGATACTCCCAATCGTTGGCTTTGAGGTCGTACATGACCAGGCCGCCCATCTCACCAATGTAGGAGTTGAGGCCGAGCACGCGCGCGTCCTCGTGGATCATGGTACGGTTGCGGCCCGAGGTGGGAACCACCTGAATGCCAGCGCGGGCAAGTGCCACGACGGCCTCGACGAGTTTGGTCGAGGGGTTACCGTCGTTGTCGCGCAGCACGCACGAGCCGGGCGCGAGCATCGTGGCATCCAGGTCGGTAAAGACGTACTTGACCTTGGCCAAGCGCTCGCGCATCTCGCCCGAAAGCTCGGCAACGGTCGGCAGGGTGTTGTGGGACATGGTTACTCCGTTTACGTAGAAGGGTTTGGACTTGGACGGCATGTTTTGATTGAGGGAACACGCTTATGGCGACAGCGCACTCAGGGCGCCGCCGCCATCATGGTTCATTAGTCAAACTGGGTAACATCGATCAGGCGATTGGCCAGCGAAAGGTCGCTCTCGATGGGCACGAACTCGTCGCCCACGTGCATGAGCTCCTCGTCACCCTTTGCCAGCAGCAAGACAATGGTGGGAGCATCGGGGTTGACGTACTCCTCGCGCGCCGCCTTGAACGCCGCATGCACAGCGGCTTCGCGGTCGAGGATGATCTTGTTCGGCGTATCGTCGGGAACATGCTCGGCAAGCTCGCGACAGACCTTCATCGGGTCCTCGTGAGCCGGGTCCTCGTTGGCAAAGATCATCAGGTCGGAATATGGTGCGGCCTCGCGCGGAAGCTGCTCGCGGCGCTCCTGCGCCTTGCCGCCGGCAGCGCCAAACACTGCAATGACTGGGCTAGCGGGAAACGCGCGCTTGACCGACGAGAAAAGCGAACGGAACGAAAGCTGGTTGTGCGCATAGTCAACGACGCAGATCACGCGGCCGTCCTTCGACTCCACGACCTCCATACGGCCCGGTACACGCAGTTTGGAGAGGCCCTTCTTGATAGCCTCGATACCGATGCCGATCTCGCGCGCAGCGGCGATAGCGACCAGCGCGTTTTCCACGTTAAAGTCGCCCGCGATGCACAGCAGGACCTTCTCCCCCGCCTCGGACTCGTCGGCACACAGGCCATGCAGGTTAAACTCGATGTTAAAGCCGACCATGCGCACATCGCTCGCCCACAGGCTTGCCTCGGGATGCTCGACGCCAACGGTCACCAAGCGCTCGGCCGTCGACGCTGCCTCCAACACACGGTCAACCTCTTCGGTGCCCAGATTCACCACGGCGGTCTTCGCCTGGTCAAAGATCCTGAGTTTGCTCTCAAAATAATCCTCAAACGTGGGGTGTTCGATCGGCGAGATGTGGTCACGGCCGATGTTGAGGAAGCACGCCACGTCAAACGGCAGATTCTCGACGCGTTGGTACTTGAGCGCCTGGCTCGAGACCTCCATGACCATGGACTGGCGACCTGACGTGCGGCAGTTGGCGATATGGCGCCAGACCTCGGGGGCCTCGGGCGTAGTATTGGTGCTCTCGTAGCACTCGATGCCATCGTCGGTACTCACCGAGCCGATCATGCCGCAGGACTCGCCCGCTGCCTTGATGATGGACTGAAGCATAAAAGCGGCCGTGGTCTTTCCCTTGGTACCGGTGATGCCCACGATCTTGACATCGTGGTCGGGACGGTCGTAGACCTCCGGCGGCAACAGGGCCATGGCCGTGCGAACGCTATCAACAACCAGCATCGCAGCACCGCTCTCCTGCGCCAGCGGCTCCAGAGACTCGACCAGCGACTCCTCGCACACAAATGCGACGGCGCCCGCATCGAGCGCCATGCTCAAAAACGCGGGCTTAAAGGCAGCACCTTTGCAAAAGAACACGTCACCTGCCGAGACCGCGCGCGAATCAAACGAGCAGCCGGTCACGGCACGCTCGTCAACCTGCTCTGATGCGCGCAGCTTACCGCACACATCGAGAAGCTTGGCAAGCGTATCGACCGTGGTCACGGTCGCGGAATCCGAATGGTGCATCTTTCACCTTTCTCAGCCATTTGGCAGGGACGGTTTTTATAGTAACTGAAACGCACCCACGCAAAAACGGCTCCCGGAGGAGCCGTTACGCGCAGGCGTTCGTAAGCCGAGGCTAGGCAGCCTGAACAGCGGGCTGGTCCTCGTCGATAAAGAAGCGCTTGTACCACACCAGGAACACGAGCGGCGTATAGATCTTGCGCTGGAAATCGCCCTTGCCCGCAAAGTGCAGATCGAGCAGGTGCATGAGCTCGTCGGTATCGAAGAACTCGCTTGCCCACGGCGCGGTGAAGTACTCCTTGACATAGTCGTACCACTTTTGCTCGCGCAGCCAGTAGACAATCGGCACCGGGAAGCCCACCTTGGGACGGGTGGCCCACTCATCGGGCAGCGACTTGTTGGCAGCGTGGCGGAGTACCTGTTTGTTGCCGTTCTCGTTGATGCGGTAGCGGTCGGGAATGTGCTCGGCGAACTCCATGACTTTGCGGTCCAGGAAGGGCACGCGCAGCTCCAGCGAGTGCGCCATGCACATCTTGTCGGCCTTGAGCAGAATGTCGCCCGGAAGCCACATGTTCATGTCCAGGTACTGCTTCTTGACCAGCTCGGGCTGACCCTTCACGCGCGCATAGATGGGAGCGGCAAGCTCGAAGGCGCCATCGCCGGTGTTGTACTCGGGCTTGAGCACGCTGTCGACCTCGCGCTCCGGCCATACCAGAGCCTGTCCCAGGAACGACTTCTCGGGGATCTCGGCACCCTTGACCAGGAAGTTATGTCCCTTGAAGTACGGCATATGCAACGCCAGGTTACCGAGCGCGCGACGGATGGGCAGCGGCACCATCTTTTTGTACTTGCGGACCGGGACCGTGTCCTCGTAGTAGGCGTAGCCGCCAAAGAGCTCGTCGGCGCCTTCGCCCGAAAGCACGACGGTGACGTCCTTGCGGGCCATCTCGGCCAAGAACCACAGCGGCACGGAAGACAGGTTGGACTGCGGCTCGTCCATGTGATACTGGATGTCCTCGAGCGCACCGAAGAACTCGTCAGCGGTAATCATCTTGCGGACATTCTCGACGCCGAGCTTATCGGAAAGCTCCTTGGCATAGTTGGTCTCGTTAAAGTTCTTGTAGTCAAAGCCCACCGAGAAGGTCTTGTCGGGCATGAGGCAAGCGGCAATATAGCTGGAGTCGACGCCACCGGAGAGGAACGACGCGACCTTGACGTCGGCGATGCGATGGGCCTCGACGCTCTCGTGCACGACCTCATCCAGCTCGTCGACGTACTCCTCGAACGGCTTCTCGACGGCAGAGTAATCGCAATCCCAGTAGCGCTCGATGTTCATCTTGCCGGTCGGGATATCGACGGTAAAGTAGTGCGCCGGCGGCAGCTTGTAGACACCCTCGAAGAAGGTCTCCTCGGTTGCCGAATACTGCAGCGTCATGTACGGACGCAGGGCCTTTTTGTTGACCGCCTTGTGGAAGTGCGGGTAGTCCAGGAAGCTCTTGATTTCGGAGCCAAAGAGCACGCCCGGCGCGCCGTCGCCCGCATCGGCCATGGGATAGTAGTAGAGCGGCTTGATGCCAAAGATGTCGCGGGCGCCAAAAAGCTTGTTCTTCTTCTTGTCCCAGATGACGAAGGCGTACATGCCGCGCAGGCGATCGAGTACGGCCTCGCCCCACTCCTCGTAGCCGTGCAGGAGGCTCTCGGTGTCGGCTCCACAGTGGAACTTATAGCCCTTGGCCTCGAGCTCGGAACGGAGTTCTTGGAAGTTGTAGATCTCGCCGTTGAAGACAATGACGACGCTACCGTCCTCATTGGCCATGGGCTGAGCGCCGGCCTCGGTCAGGTCGAGGATCGACAAGCGGCGGAAGCCGAGGGCAACGCGGCCGTCGATAAACTGGCCGCCCATGTCGGGACCACGATGGACGATGCGGTCCATCATCTTGGTGAGCACCTCGGATTGGTTATCCGTCCCACCGACAAAACCGACAAAACCGCACATATACTATCCCCTCTGCTGTTGCTGGGTATCAAATCGAATCAGTAGCTTTTGAGTATACCCGAGGGCGTAAAGAGGGGCGGAATGTTCAGGCAATCTCAACTGAATCAGCTCCGCTGTGACACGCGTCGGTTACCTTTAATGGATATGAGGTGAATGAGGCGATTGTTTTGCTATACTCTCTCCGCACGGGCGATTGGCGCAACGGTTAGCGCAGGTGCTTTACACGCACAAGGCTGGGGGTTCGAATCCCTCATCGCCCACCATTGAATTGGAAACGGTCCTCGCAAGGGGACCGTTTTTGTTTGGGCCCAGCGCATGGGATTCGAACCCGACAGGGTGCGAAGCTGAGGAAACGCGAAGCGTTTTCCAGCGCAGCACGCGAGGGCCGCAGGCCCGAAGCGAAAGCGGGCGGCGTCAGCCGCACGCGACATCCCTCATCGCCCACCACTGATTTGATAGGCTCCCAGCAATGGGAGCCTTTCTTTTTTGGGCCCATTTCATGGGATTCGAACCCGCCAGCACGACTGTCACAAAGGCCGTGGCCAGAAAATGGCAAAAATGAGTACTGCCACCTTGCTTACAACATATCAAAAGATAGTATTTGCTTAAGTTACGAAACATATGTCCATTATAAGGACTAGCAATTGGATCAAAATCGTGCATTCATCGCCATTTCGACGGTGGCGCGCGCAGACGTGGTGTAAGAGCGTCCCGAGGTCCGTCGCTGCAAGT